>JBGSSZ010000349.1:0-4463 GCA_041736785.1 Limnoglobus sp. | reverse complement strand
ACGATCACCAGCGCGACGGCCCCGTTCAGCGGCAGCCTCCGCCCGCAGGGTGCGCTGACCGCGTTCAACGGCCGCAATGCCCGGGGCACCTGGACGCTGAGTGTGACGGACAACGCCTACTACGACGGTGGCACGCTGCAGGCGTTCACGCTGCATGTGACGGGCTCCGCGATCGCGTCGCAGACGGTGAGCAAGCTCGGCTTCGCCGTGCGTGTGCCGCTGCCGATCGTGGCCCCGCCACTGCGGGAGGAGACGCAATCGCTACTGGGCTATCGGACCTATTCGACTTGATCGCCTCGCGGATCGGGACATAATGAAGCGAGAGGGCTCGACGATGCTCAAACACGATATTCAGGAACCGCCCGGTACGGGAACGGCGTCCTTGCCAGACGTTCCCTACGAGATTGTCGATGGCGTCGTTCGGGAGAAGCCGATGAGCCTGCTGAGCCAGATGGTCGGCGCACGTCTTCACACGCATCTCGATTATCACTGCATGACGCACAAACTCGGCTGGTTTACGACCGAGACCGCGTTCGACTTTGTGGTGAAGAAGAATCGCCGCTGCCCGGATTTGGCGTTTGTGTCGTACGAGCGCTGGCCCCGCGACAAGGCATTCAAGATCACCGATGGCTGGGACGTAGTGCCGGAGATCGCGGTGGAAGTGCTCAGTCCGAGCAACACGGTTGTGGAACTCACCAACAAGACGGACGAATACTTCGGGCACGGCGTCGCCGAGGTTTGGATCGTGCATCCTGAGAAGAAGCGCATCGAGATCCGCCGCTCGGCCACGGACATCACCGTGCTGACTGAGGCAGACACACTCACATGCGAGCGGTTCCTCCCCGGCTTCGCGGTGCCGTTGTCTGAGATCTTCATTGCGGTCGAAGACTCCGAGATTGAATGTTTCGAATGAGCCGCGTTCACCTGGTTTCATCCGTGTCGAAGTCCGTGTCGTCCGTGTCCCGAAGTAACAATTCACATCTGCCTCGCTATAACAGCTATCTTCCGCCATGAGCACCATCATGAAGCTACACGCACTCCTACTTGCGGCACTATTCCTCATGACCGATCTCGCTGCTGCCGCGGAGAAGCGGCCCATGACTGTCGACGATCTCCTCGCCATGAAGCGGGTCGCTGATCCGCAGATCAGCCCCGACGGCAAGAGCGTCGTCTATCAGGTGACGGAAATCACCGACGTTGCCAAGAACCAGAAGCACACCCACCTTTGGCTCGCCGCGACCGACGGCAAGACCCCGCCGCGGCAACTCACCAGCTCCGGCAAGAGCGACACGCACCCGCGCTGGAGCCCCGACGGCTCGAAGATCCTCTTCGAATCCAGCCGCAGCGGCACGGGGCAGCTTTGGATGATCGACCTGAAAAGCGGCGGCGAAGCCACGCAGGTCACCACCATCAGCACCGGAGCCGGCAGCGGCATCTGGAGCCCCGACGGCTCGCACATCGCGTTCGTCAGCGCGGTCTTTCCCGAATTCAGCGAACTGCCATTCGCTGAGAGTGACAAGAAGAACAAAGAAAAGAACGATGCGATCGAGGCGAATCCCGTGAAGGCCAAGACCTTTACCAAGCTCTTCTTCCGCCACTGGAACGAATACGTCGGCGATAAGCGGCAGCATCTGTTTGTGCAGGCAGTCCCCGAAGCCCACGGGAAGCTTCCCGTGGGCTTGCCGCGCGATGTCACCCCCGGCGATCGCGATGCGAATCCGACCTCGTCCACGTTCAGCAGTGGCAGCGACTTCACATTCACGCCCGATTCCAAGCATCTGGTCTTCACGGCGGTGCCCAAGAAGGATGAAGCCTGGAGCACGAACTACGACCTCTGCCGCGTCGGAATCGACAACACGTCGAAGGATTGGGAGACGCTGACCGTGAACAATACAGCCGCGGACAGTGGCCCGCAATTCTCGCCGGATGGCAGGAAGCTGGCCTGGCGGGCACAGAAAAAGGCGGGCTACGAAGCGGACAAGTGGAACATTGTGATGGTCCCGGTGTCAACCGATGGCGCGTTTGAAGCGGTGAAGATCAAGACCCTTACGGAGAACAAAGACCGAAGCGCGAACGAATTCTGCTGGCTGAACCCAGAACTCGTCATCTACACCGCCGACGAGAACGCGTCGACGCCAATCATGACCGCCAACATGGACGGTTTCATGACCAACATTCCCTACGGCGGCATGAACGGCGGGCTCAGTGCGACGAACAGCAAATACGTGTTCACCAATGCCGGCATGGATCGCCCCAGCGATGTCTACTTTGCCGACTACGCCGCGGTGGGCCGTCCTGAGAATATCTCGAAAGCCAACGAGGCGCTCCTCGAAATGCTCGACCGCCCGCGGCCGGAGAGCGTGACAGTCAAAGTCGAAGACGGCGAGATGCAGATGTGGATTCTCAAGCCGCCGGGCTTTGTCGAAGGGAAGAAATATCCACTCATCTACATGATCCACGGCGGGCCGCAGGGAGCGTGGGAGGATGGCTGGAGTTGGCGGTGGAACCCGCTGCTGTGGGCGTCGCAGGGCTATGTGGTGGCGCTGCCGAATCCGCGTGGCAGCACCGGCTTCGGGCAGAAGTTCGTCGATCAGATCGCTGGAGACTGGGGCGGCAAGTGCTATCGCGACCTCGTCGCCGGACTCGAAGACCTCAAGAAACTGCCCTATGTGGATGCAAACCGCATCGGCTCGGCCGGCGCCAGCTTCGGCGGCTACATGCAGAACTGGTTCGCCGTCAACGACATCGCCAAGGACCTCAAGTGCCAGGTGAATCACTGCTCGGTCTGGAACTTTGAGAGCATGTGGGGCACGACGGACGAGCTCTGGTTCGACGAGTGGGAGCATGGCGGTCTGCCGTGGGAGATTCCGGGCAAGTACCGCGAGTTCAGCCCGCACGCCAAAGCCGGCAACCTCGGCAAGAACAAAGTACCGATGTTGATCATTCACAACGATCTCGATTTCCGCTGCCCGATCGGGCAGGGCCATGAGCTGTTTTCTGCCTTACAGCGGCAGGGCGTGCCGAGCAAGTTTGTGAACTATCCCGACGAATGCCACTGGGTGCTGAAACCTGCCAACAGCAAACACTGGCACAATGAAGTATTCGGTTGGCTGAAGACGCACCTGCAGCCTGACGGCAAGTGACGTAGCCGCGGGGGTAGTGTAACTGAGGCCTCGCGGTGATTCACCGCGAAGCTGTTTGCTTTCCTGCGAGATTCGGGGAAAATCCTCATTTTTTAGTGTACTCTGCGAGCCGTTTTCGATTACTCTTGATGCCAAGACCACACGACTTGCAATCGCGAGCCGGATCGCCGCGCCGCGGGAGAGAGCTCCCGCCTGCGAAATCATTGAGGTGCATCATGCGCAATTTCATAATGGCCATCGTTTTGACGATGTGCTTCACCGTCGCAGCTTCCGCCCAGACCTGGAACAACTACACGGGCCTCCCCAACAGCAACTGGAGCACAGCGTCCAACTGGGTCGGCGGCGTTGCCCCGGTCTCGGGGATTGACACGGTGCTGAACTTCTCCAGCACACCGCCGCAGACGGTGCCGCCGGCTCTCGGCTTCCAGCCCACCGGCAGCTACCTCAGCACCAACGACAGTGCCGCACCGTTCGTCCTCAACCTGATGCGGTTTGACGGAGCGGGTTCCTCTGACCTCGCGTTGCCGGGGATCACGATCATCTCCAGTGCCGCGGCGGGCGGCATCAGCTTCCAGACCAATCTCTCGGGCGACAACCCTCAGATTCTCCAGGATGGCAGCGGTTCGGTGCACTTCGCCAACGGTCCCGCCGTCAACGATCTGCAGATCAGTATGGGCGGGCTCTTCATCGGCGGTTCGGGCCGGGGTCACCTGACCTTCGCGGGCACGATCGCCGGCTCTGGCGCACTCAGTATCAACCAGGGCGGCGTCACTGCGATGTTCACCGGCGCGGAGGTTCGCTTTGCTCCTTCGCCATCCAACCCCAACACCTTCACCGGTGACGTGGTGCTGCAGGCTGGCAACCTCGCCCTCTCGGGAGTGCCCGATGCCAACCCGCTCGGCGACCCGACCAACATGCTCGTCATCGGTGGCGGCACTGTGCGGGGATTCGGTAGCCAGGTGACCGTTCCCAATGGTGTCGCCGCCATCAGCGATCTCGTGCTCACCGGCACGCAATCCTTTACCTTCGCCAACACGATCGGCGGCGGCAGCGGCGGCATTCGTCTCGGTTTCTCTGCACCCGCCAGCGCTCAGTTTCTCGCTCCGATTCTGGTCAACAGCGGGATTACCGTCGAGGGGCAGGGTGCCGCCCAGAACAGCATCAATCTCCGGGACAACGGCACCGCCAACGCCGTGAGCAACTTCACGGTGAACTACGGCAACATCACGCTCAACAACTCTGCCGGCACGCTCACGCGACTGAATTCGACCGCAGCACTGCACCTGAACAACGCGTCGTTCACTCTGCTGGGCGGCAACG
>JBGSSZ010000317.1:0-6236 GCA_041736785.1 Limnoglobus sp. | reverse complement strand
GGCGTGAGCTTGTCGGCCATCGTCGCGAATGCTAGCCGCTCCCGCATCCCATCTGCAAGCCGAACTCGATTCGGCTATCATGTCGTCATGGACAGTGCCGTCTCGCTCGCCCGTCTGCTCAGCGACAGCCTCAAAGCCGTCAACAATCACGGCGCGGAACTCTACAACGCGGGACAGCACGCCGAGGCTTTCCGGCTCTATCAGGGAGCACTCTTCGTCACGCTGCGGCTGGTCAGTTCGCGGCCCGATCTCAAGTTCGTCATCGCCGACGGTCTCAACGACGTCGAAGAATCCGCACCCAACGACCAGCTCAAAGCGTACCGCCTACACGAAGTGATCGATCACGTCCGCGGCGCGCTGAAAACCATCGTGCAGGTCGAGTTGGCAGCGCATTCCGAACTTCCCTGAACGGGAAGTTGCTCACATTTTGTTTGCCGCAGCCGTCAGAAACATCGCCACGGGTGCGTGGGCGAAGAGGGTGCTCATTGCGATGCGATCCGCGTGCGGGCTGCTGTCAGCCGGGCGGAGTGCATCCTGCCACTGTCGATTCTGCCACGCGGCGGGGAGCTTGACGAACGTGTTCTTCCACGCCTGCGGGCCCGGCTCCATGTGCCCGGTGCAGCGCGGCACCACGATCAGGCACGCCGTCTCGCCGTGCGTCCGCAGATATGCGAAGACATTCGCAGCCGCATCGCCCTCCACCTCCAGCGGCAAGTAGTCGCCGTCGCGGAAGAGGTCGGGGAGCTCGCGCCGCAGCCGCAGCATCCGCGAGACGACTTTCATCTTGAACGTCTCATCGCCCAGCAGCTTCCAGCCATCGAGGCTCTGGCCGTCGATCGCTTTGAGCACCGCGATGCGGCGGTCGAAATCGACCTCGCCGCGGTTGTCGGGATCGACGAGGTGGAAGTCCCAGAACTCGGTCCCCTGATAGGTATCTGGCACGCCTGGCGAAGTGCCGCGGATGAGGGTCTGCGCGAGCGAGTTCATAAAGCCGAAGGGCGCGATCGACTGCACGAACTCATGGACATCGCTGATGAATTCCACGGAGCCGAGCACGCGATTGACGAACTCACCGACGGCCGCGAGGTATTCCGCATCGGGATTGATCCAACTCGAATGCACCTTGGCTTCCTGCATGACCTTGGTCATGTAATCGCGGATGCGGGTGCGGTAGACGTCGTCGATGCCCTCCAGCGGCCAGGTGCCGACGAGCGTCTGATAGAGCAGATATTCCTCGTTGCGGTCGGGAGCTTCAGCGTCGGCGTCGTCGTCGAATTGCTGGCGGTGCTTTTCGTTGCGATCGCGCCAGCGGGCGACAGCCGCGGCCCACTCGTCGGGAAACTCCGAGAGCACATTGATCCGGGCACGCACGCCCTCGCTGCGCTTGGTGTCGTGCGTGGCCATCGGCGACATCCCGCCACGCGGCCGCTCAGCCATGAACTGATGCACCTCGGCCGGTTCGCGACCATAAGCTTTCGGCTCGCCACCCACCTCGTTCAGCGACACCAGCCGGTTGTAGATGTAGAGCGACGTGTCCTCGAAGCCCTTGGCCATAACCGGTGCAGAGAGCTGCTGGAACTTCGCGGTGCACTTGATCTGGGCAGCGCGAAAGTCCTCCGTGGCGGGTCCGCTGGCGGGGTCTTTGAGCAGCAGCGTGTCGCGGAGGAAGTCGAAAATTCCACGACCGAGCAGCGGGTTGCGGCGGCGTGCCTGACGCACGGCCCGCTTGATGATGATCGCATCCTCCGGCCGCACCATGCCGTCCACGTACGTGCGATAGATCGGGAAGCTGCAGAGCAGTTCCCGCAGCGCATGGCGGATGCCGTTGAGCGTGAAGTCACGGCTGCTGCGGTCGAGTTGGGCCAGACGGTCGAAATGCCCTGCCAGCACGTGCAGTTCGCTGGTCAGCGACGATTGCAGAATCAGAAACTTCTTCCGGTAGACCAGCTCGTCGAACGGGATGGTCAGCCCGGTGAAGTCGATGAATGTCTTCGTCATCGCCGATTCGCTGGCGGCATCGACAAAGAGCCCGTTCACGACATTCAGAAACTCGTACCCGGTCGTGCCGGCTGTGGCCCAGGATTCGGGCAGCTTCTCGCGCGGCCCGAGGATCTTCTCAACCACGACATACAGCGGCGTCACGCCGGCGGATTGCTCCTGCAGCCGGTCGAGGTACGCACGCGGGTCGTAGAGCCCGTCCGGGTGATCGATTCGCAGACCGTCGACGATGCCGTCTTTGACCCACTCGAAGATGAGCCGGTGAACGTCGTCGAAGACTTCGGGCCGCTCGGTGGTGATCGCGGCGAGATCGTTGATGTCGAAAAACCGGCGGTAGTTGATCTCATCGGAGGCGACGCGCCAGAAGCAGGGGCGGTACGCCTGAGCGTCGAGCAGTTGGTCCAGCCGCACCGGATCCTGCTCGATCGCTTCGAGTTGGCGGGTAATGGCGTCGGTGAGGTTCAGAGCCTGCAGTCTGCGCTTGACGACGGCGATCTCATCGCGTCCCACGGCGACTCGCGCCGGGTCGGCTTCGTTCCGCGGCGGTAGGTGCCCGACAGCCGTCACAATGCTCTGAAGTTCCAGCACATCGTCGCTGGCTTCGCCCGTCTTCAATTCTTCCAGCACCGGTTCGAGAATCAGATTCGACGTCCGCGGATCGAGCGGCAGCAGCGACTCATAGACCTTGAGCGCAAACGCTCCGCCCGTGAACGTCAGCTTCAGCAAACCACTGTCGATCGCTTCACCGTAAGTCGAGCCGAGGATTGGCAGCAGTACCTTGCCCCGCAGCGCCTCGCGATAGTGGTCGTTCCACGCAATGTCGAAGTAATTGGCGTAGAGCGATGACGGACCGTTTTCGAGAACATCGATCCACCACGCATTGATTCCGCCGACGGACATGTGGTTCGGGACTACGTCGAGGATGAGCCCCATGCCGCGGGCCTTGAGTTCCTTGGAAAACGCCTTCAGTTCGTCATCGGTGCCGATCTCGGGATTGAGGCGGCTGTGGTCGATGACGTCGTAGCCGTGCGTGCTTCCGGTCTTCGCGGTCAGCAGCGACGACGTGTAGACGTGGCTGATGCCGAGCGAATCGAGGTACGGCAGAATGGCGCGAGCCTGTGCGAGCGTGAAGCCCGCGTGCATCTGCAGTCGGTAGGTTGACGAGGGGATCACGAGTGTGCTTCCGTTGTTCGAGGTGGTTCTTTGCGGGGCAGTTCGGCTGGGCGCACCGTAGCAGCGGACGCGGTCGTATGGTGCCGCGTGCGATAGACTTTGACGCTGCGATCAGTGAGTGTGCTCTTCTCCCCGCCACTTCTCAGCCGTTGTGTGGGGTTCAGTTCGGCGGTGTCCACGAGTAGTTCCCAGCGCTGGTCGGGGTTCGTCGCGGGCAGCACGCAACGGACTGTTTTATCGCTGCAGTTGAAGAGCAGAAAGAGCGTGTCGCCGTGGATCGGTTCGCCGTGGTCGTCGATCTCATCCATCAGATCCCCGGCCAGTCGCAGGCCGATTACTTTGACCGAGCCTTTCCAGTCGGCTTCGGTCATTTCGCTGCCGTCGGGCTTGAACCACGACAGATCCGCGACGCCCTCGCCCTTGATGGGTCGCCCCTGGAAGAATTTGCGACGCTTGAGCACCGGTTGATCCCGCCAGATCCGCGTGAGCTTCTGCGTGAAAGCCAGCATCGTTTTCTTGTCGTCGCTCTCCGTCCAGTCGAGCCAGGTGAGCTCGTTGTCCTGGCAGTAGGTGTTATTGTTGCCGTTCTTGGTGTGACCGAGTTCGTCGCCGGAGAAGATCATAGCCACACCTTGCGACAGGAGGAGCGTCGCCATCAGGTTGCGCTGCTGCCGCAGTCGGAGGGCTTTGATCTGCGGGTTGTCAGTGGGTCCTTCGGCACCGCAGTTCCAACTGTTGTTGTTGTCCGCACCGTCGCGGTTGTCTTCGCCATTGGCTTCGTTGTGCTTGTGGTTGTAGCTGACGAGGTCGCGAAGCGTGAAACCGTCGTGGCAGGTGACGAAGTTGATGCTGGCGTAGGGGCGGCGACCGCCGTGTTCGTAGAGGTCGCTGGAGCCGCAGAGCCGCGAGGCGAACTGTGGTGCGGCTTCGCCAGTACCGGTCCAGAACCGCCGCACCGTGTCGCGATACTCGCCGTTCCACTCGGTCCACAGCACGGGGAAGTTGCCGACCTGATAGCCACCGGGGCCAACATCCCACGGCTCGGCGATCAGCTTCGTCCGCGACAGCACCGGGTCCTGGTGGATGATGTCGAAGAACGCGCCGAGGCGATCCACCTCATAGAGTTCGCGGGCCAGCGTGGACGCCAGATCAAAGCGGAACCCATCGACGTGCATCTCCTCGACCCAGTAACGCAGGCTGTCCATGATGAGTTGGAGCATGCGCGGATGGCTCATGTTGGGCGTGTTGCCGCAGCCGGTGAAATCCATGTGATAGCGCGGATCTTCCGGCGAGAGGCGATAGTACGCCTGATTGTCGAGGCCGCGCATCGAGAGCGTCGGGCCCATCTGACTGCCTTCGCCGGTGTGGTTGTAGACCACGTCGAGGATGACTTCGATCCCGGCCCCGTGCAGGCGGCGGACCATCATCTTGAATTCATTGACTGCACTGACACGCCCGGAGGAGAAACGGGTGTCCGGGGCGAAGAAGCCGAGCGTGTTGTAGCCCCAGTGATTGGAGAGCCCGCGTTCGACGAGATGGCGGTCGTTGACGCGGTGGTGCACTGGCAGGAGCTCGACGGTCGTGACGTTGAGATCGCGCAGGTGCTTGATGGCGGCATCGGAGGCGAGCCCGGCATAGGTGCCGCGCAGGTGTTCCGGCACGCCGGGCATCCGCTGCGTGAAGTTCTTGACGTGCACTTCATAGATGAGTGTCTTGTGCCACGGCACATTCGGTGCGCGGTCGCCACCCCAGGTGAACGCGGGATCGATCACCATGCCGAGCGGAGCAAACGGCGCGGAGTCGCGCTCGTCAAAGCTGAGATCATCACCGCCGATCTTGTAGCCGAAGAGGGAATCGTCCCACTTGATCTCGCGTCCGACGAGGTGAGCATAAGGGTCGAGCAGCACCTTGAACGGATTGAAGCGCACTCCGCGGGCGGGTTCGTAGGGTCCGTGGGCACGGTAGCCGTAAAGTTGCCCCGGCAGTGCGTCCGGCAGGTAAGCATGCCAGACATGGTCGGTATACTCGGTGAGCCGGATGCGCTCCGTCTCGCCGCTCTCGTCGAAGAGGCAGAGCTCCATCGCCGTGGCGGCTTCGGAGAACACGGCGAAGTTGACGCCCTTGCCATCCCAGTTCGCTCCAAGTGGGAAGGAGCGGCCGGGCCAGACGCGAGTGGGTTGTGTCATGGTAATGAGTGCGATTGTGAGTCCGACGTCCTGCTGCAGGGATTCTGTGAAGTTCGACGATACCTCCCGCATGACGAGAGGGCGATGCTTATTTTGTATGAGCTTCGTCGAATTCCAGCACACCCCGATCCGCAGCCAGGGCAAACAGCACGTGCAGATTCGCGATTGTCGAAAGATCCCGCGCAATCGTCGACGCCCACGCACCCTTGCGTTTCACGAAGAGAAAACGACCTGTGATGCTGAACTGCTTGATCTCCGACCATTTCACCGTTGCTTTCTGACTGGAAAGGGTTTCGTCGGTCGCGGTCATACGGTCGCCGAAACTGACGACTTCGCCACGGTCGAGGGCTTCGCAGGTGCTCTGCCAGAAACCAGCAAAGGTTTTCCGCTGGATGCTTTCGACGAGTTCGGGAAACTCCGCCAGTGCCGCAGTGAAGCGGGCGGTCGCGCCGTCGTTACGCGTGATTTCGAGCCAGACGTTCCAGACCTGGAAGGTCGGAGAGGTGGTGGCCAGCCAGGCGCAGGTAATCTGGCCGTTGTCGTCATGTTCGATCTGCGGTTCCCCATCGGGGTCGATCTTGAAGCGGATCGAAGTGATCTCATCCCACGGAAAGCTTTCCGCTTCGCCGTGCTGGAGGCGGAGCAGACCGGCGGGATAGATGAGCACGCGGAGCCCGCGGTGCCGCCACATGTGCCAGAGCAGGCCGACGCCGATCGCCGGTGGCAGCAGCAGGAAGTGGAGCAGGACGTGGTCCGCCTGAGCCGGGCCGATGCCGAACCAGAGCCCGTTGGCGACGATGCCGAAGAGGATCATTGCCGAAGCCGCCGCGAACTTGGCCCGCTGCCAGCGCGGACTGGCGCGGAACAGCTCCTCGGGCT
>JBGSSZ010000252.1:0-8499 GCA_041736785.1 Limnoglobus sp. | reverse complement strand
ACTCAAAACGTAAGTCCTGCAAACGCTTTCTTACATGCACTGTCTCATTTTGTTAAGAATAGTGGCCGGACCAGAATACAAAACGTCATGTAGTTTTTGATCAGCCTAGATTTGAGAGGTCGTGCGGAAATGCAGTTTGGCCACTTCGGAAAGCGCCTCACTGCCATGAAGTTCCACCACTTTCGCCGCAGACGCTTTCACCTGAGTGGAGGCGCCCTTGCCGAGTTCGACTCCCTCATCGACGCCTTCCTCCAGCGGCTGCACTCCGTCACGGTTCTCGACCCCGCCTGCGGCAGCGGCAACTTCCTCTACGTCGCCCTCAAGATGCTCCTCGACCTCGAAAAGGAAGTCATCACCTTCGCCACGATGCACGGCGGCCGCCTGCGAACCCCCGGCGTGCGGCCCACCCAACTCCACGGCATCGAAATCAATACCTACGCCGCCGAACTCGCCCAGATCGTCATCTGGATCGGCCTCCTGCAATGGCAGAAGGAAAACGGCTTCCCCTCCAAGGACGATCCGATCCTGGAGAAAGTGCAGACCATCGAGAACCGGGATGCGATTCTGGACAGGACAAATCTGGACAGCCCATTACTATCTTCGTGGCCGAGCGCTGATTATATTGTTGGCAACCCACCATTCTTGGGAAACCGCTTCATTGTAAACCAGCTTGGACCGGAATATCTTAACTGCCTCGAAGCCGCCTACCACACGCTCGGTCACAAACCCGATCTGTGCTGTTACTGGTTCGAAAGGGCGCGGCTGTATTTAACAGCACATCCCAAAACCCGTGTTGGCCTCATTGCCACTTAGGGCATCCGCGGGCAGGGCAATCGTCGAGTACTTGAGCTCATCAATGAGACGGGCACAATATTCTTTGCAATATCAGATCGTGATTGGGTTCTTGATGGTGCGGCAGTCCACATTTCAATGATTGGATTTAATAAAGACGAGAAGAACAGCATTCGTGTATTGGACGGCAAGACTGTTTCAACAATCAATGCCGATTTATCTACAAATACAGATATGACGAAAGCCGTCGTACTGATTAGCAATTCAGATCTTAGTTTTCAAGGCAACATCAAGCGTGGGCCTTTCGATATCTCATTGGTCGTTGCTTATAAATATTTGACTATTTCGGGCAATCCAAACCAGAGACCTAATAGTGATGTGGTGATACCTTATATCAACGGTATTGACATTGTTCGGCGCAACCGTGATGTATGGGTTATAGATTTTGGAGCCGATGCTGAGAGGAATAGTGCCTCAATGTACGAGGCGCCGTTTGCATATGTCAGCAAACATGTGAAGCCAGAAAGGGCAAAAGCGAACCAGCCTGAGGCACTCGAATTCTACTGGCGTCATTGGCGTGCAAGAAAAGGGATGGTCGCAACACTGACCGCGTTAAATCGTTTTATTGTTACCGTGGCAGTTGCAAAGCACCGAATCTTTTCATGGATGAATGCGCCATCCATACCGGACCATGCACTAATAGCATTTGCATATTCCGATGATTATCATTTTGCTGTGCTACATTCGCGGATTCATGAGATATGGTCATTAGAACAATGCACTCAACTGGAGGATAGGCCCCGCTATACACCAACCTCTTGTTTTGAGACATTTCCATTCCCTTGCGCCAGTAAAGCTCAAGAAAAAGCCGCGGCAGCCGCGGCGAAGGAGCTCGACAAGCTCCGCACGGCCTGGCTCAATCCGCCGGAGTGGACGAAGACCGAGATGCTCGAATTTCCCGGCTCCGTCGACGGGCCGTGGAAACGCTACGTCCACAACCCGAATACCAAAGGCATCGGCACCGTGATGTATCCGCGAATCGTTCCCAAAGGGGCCACCGAGGCGAAGCTGCTCAAGAAGCGGACGCTGACGCAACTCTACAACGAGCGGCCGGCGTGGCTGGACCATGCCCACCGGGCACTCGACGAAGCGGTGTTCGCCGCCTACGGCTGGAGTCCGGGCTTGAGCGACGACGAGTTGCTGGCGAAGCTGCTGGCTCTGAACCTGGAGCGGGCTGCCGAAGAGGCAAAGGAATAGCTTCGCTCGATTCGGTCTACCCCCCGAGGCCGTGCTGCTCGATCTTGCGATAGAGCGAACTCAGGCCAATCCCCAGTCGGCGGGCGGCTTCACGTTTGTCGGGGCTCAGCCGCAGCAGTCGCTCGATGTGCTGCTTCTCGAAACGCTCGATGGCGCGATCGAGCTCCTCCACGGCCGCGGGGTCATCCGTACCGGCCTGCAAGTCGGGCGGCAGATCGCTGACTTCGATGCGCGGGCCGTCGCCGAGGATCGCCGCACGCTGCAGGGCATTGTCGAGTTCGCGGATGTTCCCTTTCCACGGATGCCCCATGAGCAACTGCATCGCCTCGCGGCTGGCACCGGTCCAGCGCTTCGACAGCGACTTCGCATGATGGGCCAGCAGACGCTCGACGAGTTCGGGGATGTCCTCGCGGCGTTCGCGCAGCGGCGGCAGCGGGATCGCCACCACGTTCAGGCGATAGTAGAGATCCTCGCGGAAGCGGCCTTCGCTCACCTCACGGGCGAGGTCCTTGTTGGTCGCCGCGATGATGCGGGCGTTCACCGCCACGGGCTGACTGGCACCCACGGGCATGATCTCTTTCTGCTCGATGGCGCGGAGGAGCTTACCCTGAGTGGCGAGCGGGAGTTCGCCGATCTCGTCGAGGAAGACCGAACCGCTGCCCGCGGCAACAAAGACACCCGGCTCGTCTTTCTCCGCGCCGGTGAACGCCCCGCGCCGGTGGCCGAAGAGTTGGTTTTCAAGTTGGTCGTGCGGGATGGCAGCACAGTTGACGGGGATGAAAAGTCCGCCCGGTTTGGCCGCCTGGGCCGCGTCGTGCACGAGCCGGGCCATCAATTCCTTGCCCGTGCCGCTCTCGCCGGTGATCAGCACGGTGGTCGGTGTCGGCCCCGCTTTGCGGGCGATCGCCATCGCTTGCTTCATCGCCGGCGTCGTACCTACCACCATGCTCGTCTGCACATCGCGGCTGAGTTCGCGGCGAAGCTGCTGATTCTCGAGGCGAAGCTCGCGCGTGCTCAAGAGTCGCCGGATCTTTGCCAGCACTTCGTGCAGCAGGATCGGCTTCATCAGATAATCCTGAGCACCACTCTGAAACGCCTCCACGGCCGTCTCGACGGTGGCGTGGGCGGTAATGAGCACGACGAACGTGTCGGGCGAGATCTTCATCACTCGCTCGAGGACTTCGAGGCCGTCGATGCCTGGGAGGTTGATGTCGCAGAGGATGATGTCGAAGTCGTGCTTGCCGACGAGTGCGAGGGCATCTTCACCGCTGCCGCAGGACTGCACGCGGAAGCGTTCCTGCTGGAGAAACTCCGCGAGCGTGTCGCGGATGATCGGCTCGTCGTCGACGACGAGAATGGTGGCGGTTTTCATGCGGATCACTGGACCATTATTTTACGGAGTCGTCGGCAGAGTGATGCGGAAGGTGGTGCCGCGGCCGACTTCGGACACGACGGCGAGAGTGCCGCCGTGTTCCACGACAATCTTGCGGATGACGAAGAGCCCGAGCCCAGTGCCGTGCTTTTTGGTGGTGTAGTAGGGTTTGAAGATGCGGTCGAGATCGTCGGCGGGGATGCCACTGCCGTCGTCGATCACTTCGAGAATGAGCTTGCCATCACTCGCGGCGGCGCGGATATCGATGCGGCCGCCTTTGCCTGTGGCGTCGATGGCGTTCAGCACGAGGTTGAAGATGACCTGCACGAGTTGATCGCGGACGCCGCTGAGCACAGGTAGATTCGCGGCGACGTCGGCGGTCAGCATGCGGTTCTTGCCGCCCTTGTAGTAATTGGCGATGCCGAGCGCTTCGTCGATCACCTCACGGATGCTGACGCGGCCGCGGGCATCGGAGGCGGGCCGGCTGAAGGTGACGAGTTCGCGGAGGATCGCCTGAATGCGGACGAGTTGGGCACTGACGAGAGTGAGTTTTTCGCGGGTGTAGTCGTCGAGTTCGCGGCGCTCGAGCATTTGCACCAGCCCGCTGATCGAGGCGAGCGGATTGCCGACTTCGTGCGCGATCCCCGCCGCGAGCAACCCGAAGCCGGCCATCTTCTCCTGATGCAGCACCTGGGCCTGCGACGCCTGAAGCTCCGCGGTCCGCTCGGCGATTCGGCTTTCCAGTGTGGCATTCAAGTCCCGCAGTCGAGCACCGGTCTGCTTCAGAAGCTTCGCCAATTCGCTCGCCGCCCACGTCACCCACACCAGCACCACGAGCATCATCGCCAGGAGTCTGGCGTCGCGGTCGTCGCTGGCCAGATACAGCAGCGTGTAGCTGAGGCCATCGAGGGCACAGGTGATGTAGGTCGTGCGCGGCGTATAGCGAATCGCGCAGCAGATCAGCGAGAGCAGATAGTAGTAGCGGAAGGGGCTGTCGAGCCCGGACTCATAGCGGCAGAGCAAGGCGATGAAAAGCGCCTCCATCGCGGAGATCAGCAGCGGCGAGTCTTTGAGAAACACGCGGCCACGGCGGAAGAACCAGGTATCGAGCAGCGTGAACGCGAGGCCGATGACGAGAATGGCGTTGAGTGCGAGGATGTCGCCTGGCGAGCCGAAGTTGACGAGCAGCCCGCCGACGACGAGGCCGAACCAGCGGATCCGCACCGCGATCGCCTCCGCGGCCAGTTCGTGCGCCTCCGGCCGCGGTGCGATCATCTCGAGCATCATTCCTCGTCGGCTCGCAACTTCGCCAGGACGCTCAGGTCTTCCAGCGTCGTCGTGTCGCCTTTCAGATCGCGGCCGGCGGCGACGTCGCGCAACAGTCGACGCATGATCTTGCCACTTCGCGTTTTCGGCAGGGTATCTGTGAAGCGGATCTCTTCCGGACGGGCGAGAGCACCGATGTCCTTGACCACATGCGCCTTCAACTCCGCGTTGAGGGCTTCACTCGGAGCCTGACCCTGCTTCAGCGTGACGAAGCAGCAGATCGCTTCGCCTTTGAGTTCGTCGGGTCGACCGACCACGGCGGCTTCCGCCACCTTCGGATGGTTCACCAGCGAGCTTTCGACTTCCATGGTGCTCAAGCGGTGGCCGCTGACGTTCAGAACATCGTCGACGCGGCCCATGAGCCAGACATAGCCGTCGGCGTCCATCCTGGCTCCGTCGGCGGTGAAGTAAATGCCGGGATACTGGCTCCAATAGGTGTTGGCATAGCGCTCGTCGTCGCCGTAGATGGTGCGCATCATGCTGGGCCAGGGGCGAGTCACGACGAGGTAACCCCCCTGATCGGCACCCACCGGCTGACCCGCTTCATCGACCACTTTCGCGGCGATCCCGGGGAGCGGCTTGGTGGCACTGCCCGGCTTGGTCGGCACCGCACCCGGCAGCGGAGCGATCATGATCGAGCCGGTCTCGGTCTGCCACCACGTATCGACGATCGGGCAGCGGCCGCCGCCGATGACCTTGTGATACCACATCCACGCTTCGGGGTTGATCGGCTCGCCCACGCTGCCGAGCAGGCGGAGCGAACTCAGATCGTGCCCCGCGGGCCAGTGGTCGCCCCACTTCACAAACGCCCGGATCGCCGTCGGTGCCGTGTACAGAATCGTGACCTTGTACTTGGCGATGATCTCCCAGAAGCGATCCTCTTTCGGCTGGTTCGGGGCGCCTTCATACATGACGATCGTGCTGCCGTTGGCCAGCGGTCCGTACACGATGTACGAGTGCCCCGTCACCCAGCCGACGTCAGCAGTGCACCAGAAAATGTCGCTCTCTTTGACGTCGAAGACCCACTTGTGGGTCATGCTGGTGCCGAGAAGGTAGCCCGCAGTGGTGTGCAGCACGCCTTTGGGTTTACCGGTAGAGCCGGAGGTGTAGAGGATGAAGAGGGGATGCTCGCTGTCGAGCGGCTCCGGCGGGCAGTCGGGGCTGGCCACACTCATCGCGTCGTGCCACCAGATATCGCGGCCGTCTTTCATGGTGACATCGTTCTTGCAGCGCTGATAGACAATGCACTTCTCGACGGTGGGGGATTTTTCGAGTGCGGCGTCGACGTTGGCCTTGAGCGGCACGATCTTGCCGCGTCGCCAACTTCCGTCGGCGGTGACGATGATCCGGCTTTTGGCGTCGTTGTTCCGATCGGCCACCGCGTCCGCGGAGAAGCCGCCGAAGATCACCGAATGCACTGCACCGATGCGGGCGCACGAGAGCATGGCCACCGCGGCCTCGGGGATCATCGGCATGTAGATGGTCACGCGGTCGCCCTTGATCACGCCGAGCGCTTTGAGGGCGTTGGCGAAGCGGCAGACTTCCGTGTGCAGTTCGCCGTAGGTGAGTTTGCGCGTGTCGCCGGGCTCGCCTTCCCAGAGGATCGCAGTGCGGTCGGGGTTGTGGCGGTCGATGCAGTTGGCGCTGGCGTTGAGCGTGCCGCCGGTGAACCACTTCGCGTGCGGTGGGCTGCTCCAATCGAGCACTGTCGTGAACGGCGTGATCCAGTCGAGCGACTGCGCACACTCGGCCCAGTAGCCGTCGGGATCGCGCTCAGCCCATTCCACGAGTCGCTGGCGTTCCGCCTCGGTGATGTTCGCCTGCTTCGCGAAGGCCTCGCTCGGCGGGAAGACGCGGGTCTCGTGCATGACGCTGGTAATGTTTTCGGACATGGAAACGACTCGGAGAGGTTGCTCGTTTTCTACAACAACAACCCAAGAAGTTTAGCCGCGACCCGAGGCTTTGCGAGGGAAGCACTGCGGGTCGCGTACTCCCTTCCCAAGGTCCCTGGGGCGCGGTGAACAAAAGGAAATTCATGTCAAAGACATTCACGCTGGGTCTGGTGCAGATGGCGATGGCTGCGGACGCGGAAAGCAACCTCGCGAAGGCGGAGGCGATGATCGCCGACGCGGCGAAGCAGGGGGCGGAGATTGTCTGCCTGCCCGAGATTTTCACGGGCTACTACTTCTGTCAGAGCGAGGATCACAAATACTTCGACGATGCCGAGCCGATCCCTGGCCCGAGCACGGCCCGGCTTGAAGCCGCCGCGAAGCAGCACAATGTCGCCATTGTCGGCTCGCTGTTCGAGAAGCGCATGCCGGGCGTTTATCACAACACCGCGACGGTCCACGACGCCGGCGGCAAGTTCCTCGGCATCTACCGCAAAATGCACATCCCCGACGATCCGCTCTACCTCGAAAAATTCTACTTCACTCCCGGCGACCTCGGCTGGAAGGTCTTCGACACCAAACCCGCCAAAGTCGGCACGCTCGTCTGCTGGGATCAGTGGTACCCCGAGGCGGCGCGGCTGACTGCACTGCAGGGTGCCGAGGTGCTCGTCTATCCCACCGCCATTGGCTGGCACCCGCAGGAAAAAGCCGAGTACGGCGAGGCTCAGCACAGCGCGTGGGAAACGAGCATGCGCGGCCATGCCATCGCCAACGGCATCTACGTCGCCGCGATCAACCGCGTCGGTCACGAAAAGCTCATCGGCGACGGCATCGAGTTCTGGGGGCAGAGCTTCGTCTGCGATCCGTTCGGCCGCATCCTGCAACGCGGCTCCACCAGCAAAGAGGAAGTGATTGTGGTGAAGTGCGACCGCAAGCTGATGGAAGACACGCGGCGGCACTGGCCGTTCTTCCGCGACCGCCGCATCGACCACTACAGCGGCATCACCAGCCGCTGTGCAACTTGAATTATCGGTTCGCCATTTCGCCCTGAGCGCTGGCTTTTAACCCCGCGACAGCGAGCACATTGGCGCGATGGCCCTTGTGCCCGGGGGGCAGGTGCACGTCGTGCACCGGCTCCGTGTGGATGAACTCCGCGCCGGTGGTCTGCCGGGCGAACGCCACCAGTGGAGCCGAGGGAGTGGGACCGCTCAAGGTGTTCCAGACCAGGAACACGCGGTTGCCCTCGACCGGTGGGGGGAGATAGCCGGGGTGACCGAAGCAGTAGACGCGGGTGTTCGGGAACAGGATGCGGATGTTGCCCGCGATGGTGCGGTCGGCGGCGACGACAGTGGAACCCGGCACGCCGACATCTTCGAGCCCGCGAGCCATCGGGCCGAGTTCGAGTTGCCAGGGGTAGATTCCACCGGTGCCGCCGGCACCGAGTGCGATTTGCCCGACCCGCCCCATCAGGAAGCCAAACGCACAAACCACGGCGACGGCAGCAAACTGCTTCGCACGACGATCATTGAGTGCCGCGGGTGCAAGCCGGGCGAGATACCAGAGCGGTAACAGCAGCAGAAGCGGCTGCAGCCAGCGATCCTGGAATCGTACGGTGCCGCCGATCACGACTTGACCCATGAGCACGACCGCGAGAGCAATGAGATAGTTGCCGACGAACGTGCGGGCGGATTCGGTTTCCACTGGTGCCTCGGCTCGCTGCGCGCCGCGATTGCGGAGCACGAGCGCGATCAACAACAGCCAGGGGATCATCGAGAGGATTAGATTCTGTAGCAGATTACCCGTGCCGCGGAGGACCGCGTAGGATGGTCGCGGGCCGGCGTGAGCTTGAGTCTTCAGTGCCAG
>JBGSSZ010000242.1:0-3746 GCA_041736785.1 Limnoglobus sp. | reverse complement strand
CTTGCCCGCCGCCCGCAGCGCGAGGCAGGCCCACGAGGTCGGCTCAACCCACGAAAACGTGTCCTCGGCCCAAGGCCAGCCCATCAGCCGCACGTCGATATCGACCATGTCGGCGACTTCCGGGTCGGCGTTCAGCACCTTGCCTTCGAGCGACAGCAACCGCTCCGCCGTCGCGGGATTCGGCGTCATGCCTGTAGCGACCTGCGTGAAGAGCACCAGCGACGTGGGCCATACCGCCTGCGGCCGCCCGCGATGCAGGCGATACGTGGCATCCGGCATCGCCTGGCTCAGCACCGATTGCCACGCATTCGCCACGACGCTCTGGCTCCCCCCCGAAGCGGGCGGAATGGCCAGCAATGCCAGGCACGTGGGTTCCAGATGAGCCGGCTGATCGGCCCGGTAGCCCCAGCCACCACCGGCTGCGGCATTCGCGATGAGATGTTCGAGCGGGTCTGTCATAGAGTTAACATAGTTCACTCGGCGGGTTGCGAACGATGAAGGTGGCTCACTTCGATTGTGTTTCCGGAATCAGCGGCGACATGGTGCTCGGCGCGCTCATCGACGCCGGCGTGCCCCTCGCTGCGCTCCAGTCCGCACTCGCGTCCCTCAAGCTGCCCATTACGCTCGAAGCGGAACGTGTGAAACGCTGCGGGATCGCCGCGACCAAAGCCACAATCATTGCCCAGGATCAGGAGGATTATCGCTTCCTGCCGGACGTCGAAGCGATCGTGAATGCGGGCTCACTGACGCCGGTGCAGCGTGACTTGGCGATGACGATCTTTCGCAAAGTCGCTGCCGCGGAAGCCGCCGTGCACGGGATGCCGATCGAGAAAGTGCACTTCCACGAAGTCGGCGCACTCGACAGCATCGCGGATATTGTCGGCGCAGCCGTCGGCCTCGATCTGCTCGGCGTCGAACGAGTCACGGCGTCCAGCGTACCGACCGGCAGCGGCACGGTGAAGTGCGCCCACGGCGTCATGCCGATCCCCGCCCCGGCGACGGCGGAGCTTCTCAAGGGAGTACCGCTCGCCAAATCGAATATCAAGTTCGAACTCACCACGCCGACGGGAGCCGCGATCCTTACGAGCATCGCCAGCGACTACACCGACACTCCTGCCATGACCATCGAAACTATCGGCACCGGATGCGGCAGCAAGGACTTCCTCGAACACCCGAACATCCTCCGCCTCTTCCTCGGCACCGCGAAGGATCGCACGGACGAGGTGGTGGTCCTCGAAACCAATCTCGACGACTGCCCGGGTGAAATCATCGCCTATGCCTGCGAATGCCTCTTCGCCGCGGGTGCGCTCGATGTGTTCACGATGCCGATTCAGATGAAGAAAGGCCGCCCCGGCGTGCTGCTGAGCGTGATTGCGAGAGCCGAGAGCGTCGCCGCGTGCGAGGAGATCCTCTTCCGCGAAACCGCGACTTTTGGCATTCGCAAGAGTGTGATGACCCGCAGCGTCCTCGAACGCGAGATCATCGAAGTCGACACGCCCTGGGGCAAGGTGAAAGCGAAGCGCGGCTGGCGCAATGGCGTGGAAGTGATCTCGCCGGAGTATGAGGACTGTGCTCGGCTCGCACGCGAACACGCGATCAGCCTGCGGGAAATTTACCTCGCAGCGTCTCAAGCCCACCCGTTCCAACGGGTGGGCGTTCCGGCCTCTTGAACTTTCCTGGCGAATCCGTGTCTATTCGGAATCAACTCCCGCAGAGGTCGTCATGCCGTCGTCGAGTGAGATTCGCCAGCAGTTTCTCGATTTCTTCCTCAGCCGCGGGCATCAGAACGTGCCGTCGAGCCCGGTCGTGCCGCTCGAGGATCCGACGCTGCTCTTCGCCAACGCCGGGATGAACCAGTTCAAGCCGTACTTCCTCGGCACCGAGAAGCCCAAAAGCACGCGGGCTGTCAACACGCAAAAGTGCATCCGCGCCGGCGGCAAGCACAACGACCTCGACGACGTCGGACGCGACACCTACCACCACACCTTCTTCGAGATGCTCGGCAACTGGAGCTTTGGCGACTACTTCAAGCAGGACGCCATCACCTGGGCTTGGGAGTTGTTGACGAAGGTGTGGGGCTTGGACCCGACACGGCTGCACGTCACCGTCTTCGAAGGCGACCCCGCGAATGGCATCCCGCGCGACGACGAAGCGGCTGACATCTGGAAAAGCGTCGGCGTCGATCCCAGGCACATCCACCTGGGCAACAAGGACGACAACTTCTGGGAGATGGGTGAGACCGGCCCCTGCGGGCCCTGCACGGAGATCCACATCGACCGCACGGCGGACAAGAGCGGTGGCAAGCTCGTCAACGCCGGCAGCGAACAGTGCATCGAAATCTGGAACAACGTGTTCATCCAGTTCAATCGGAATCCCGACACGAGCCTGACCCCGCTGCCGGCACAGCACGTCGACACCGGTATGGGCTTCGAACGCATCGTCGGCGTGCTCCAGCAGAAGCAGAGCAACTACGACACCGACGTCTTCACGCCGATCTTCGAGGCGATTCAGAAGGTGACGCAGGCGACGCCGTATGCGGGCAAGCTCGAGGAGTACAAGACGAACCAGACCGACATCGCCTATCGCGTGATCGCTGACCACATCCGCACGCTGACATTCGCGCTGACCGATGGCGCGAGCATCGGCAACGTCGGCCGCGACTATGTGCTCCGCCGCGTGCTGCGGCGGGCCGAGCGTTATGGCCGGCAATACCTCGGCGCGACAAAGCCGTTCATGCACGCACTGGTGCCGGCACTCGTTGAGCAACTCGGCACAGCATTCCCGGAGTTGAAGCGCAACCCGGAAAAGGTCCGCGAGCAGATCTACAGCGAGGAGGAAAGCTTCCTCCGCACGCTCGACCGCGGCATCAAGCTCTTCGGCAAGATCGCCGAGAAGACACGGACCGCGAAGAGCACGGTCATCAGCGGCGCGGATGCGTTCCAGCTTCACGACACGTTCGGCGTGCTCATCGACATCACGAAGCAGATGGCCGAGGAGCAGGGCCTGAGCGTCGATGAATCTGGCTACGAAGCCGCGATGGAGACGGCGAAGGAGCTTGCCCGCAAGGGGGGCAAGAAACACGTCGTCACCGCGGTCAAAGGCGAACTGCCCGCGACCGACGATTCACCCAAGTATGATGCCGGGCTCTGTGACGCGACTGTGCTCGGCTGGGTCATCGGCAGCGACGTGATCCGATGCGGCACCCTGAGTGCCGGCGAGACCGCGGCTCTGCTGCTCGACCGCACCAACTTCTACTCCGAGCAGGGTGGCCAGGTCGGCGACACCGGCACCATCGACAACCCCGCCCGCGAGGGGGTCGAGTTCCAGGTCGAGGACACTCAGCGGCTCGGCGACGCCGTGCTGCACTTCGGCACCATGCTCGACGGCGAACTCAGCGTCGGCGACAAGGTCCGCTGCGCTCAGGGCACGCTCCGCCGCGTCGACGTCATGCGGAACCACACCGCCACGCACCTGCTCAACCTCACGCTGCGGCAGGTGCTGGGCCAACACGTCGAGCAGAAGGGCTCGCTCGTCGACGACGAGAAAACCCGCTTCGACTTCAGCCACGACAAGCCCGTCAGCGGCGAGGAGCTTCGCGAGATTGAGCGGCGGGTGAACACGGCGATCAGCAATGATCTTTCCGTGACGGCGATCACGATGCCACTGGCGGACGCGAAGAAAATCGAGGGCGTGCGGGCGGTGTTCGGCGAGAAGTACCCGGATCCGGTGCGGGTGGTGCTGATCGG
>JBGSSZ010000194.1:0-7070 GCA_041736785.1 Limnoglobus sp. | reverse complement strand
CCGCTGTGGAGAAGGTGTAAAACTTGCCATTGGTGGAGTATTCCGGGTGAAACGCCAAGCCGAGCAGTCCCTGCTCACCGCCGCTGTTGAAGGTTTGACCGGGGATGCTCGCATAGCTGAAGAACGGCTGTGGTGTCGCTGTCGGCGAGGCCGTGTTGATGCTGCGGATGGTGCCACCCTGCTCGACGACGTACATCGTCGATGGGTTGCCGCCGGGAGCGGACGTGCCCAAAAGCGGAGCGGAGAACCCTGTCGGGTTGTTCGTGATCCGCTGAACACGAAGCTGAGCGTGGAGTTCGGAAATCGAGCAGGCGATAGCAAAAACGACGAGAACGGTGCGAAGCATATCGCGGATCCTCTGGATGAAACAGACACTGGGCGGAGATGATAAGACTCTCACAATACTAGTGGAATATCCGGGTCTGGGCGCGGCGAATCCCGACAATCGGGCTCGGCTCAGTGTGGGATTCTCCGACAGGCGGCATCCAGAATCGCCGCCGCCGCGAGGGCTTGCTAGTGTGCGATGACCAGCGGCGGCGCGATCCGCACCACGGTCTTCGCCAGCGGCCCCAGCAAATGCACACCTTTCTCGCCGTCACCGCGGTAGGCTTCGAGTACGAACGCGTTGGCATGCTCCGGCGTGTCGAACTCGACGCCCCAGACCATGCCGCCACGCTCGCCGCGAACGTGCTTCACGAACGGGAACTCTTTCAGAGCGACAAGATGAGCTTCGATGTCAGCGCTGACCTCACGCATTGGGCCGAGCACGTCACGGGATCCGTATTCGCTGAGCGTTGCTGCAACGGCGGCGCAGGAGAGCGGGTTCGCGCTCCAGGTGTCGGAGGCTTCACCGTAGCCGAGCGAATCGAAGATGTCAGCCCGGCCGACCGCGGCGGCGACGGGGACGCCGTTGCCGAGGCCCTTGCCCAGAACGACGACATCGGGTTCGAGGCCGTAGGTCTCGAACGCGAACATCTCGCCGGTACGGCCGAAGTTTGACTGCACCTCGTCGAGAATAAAGCTGATACGGTGCTCGCGGCAGAAGGCCTGGAGTAGTTGCAGGTAGGCCGCGGGCGGGTGGTAGGAGCCGCCGCCCCCGAGGTAGGGCTCGGTGATCAGCGTGCCGATTGTCTGGCCGAGTTCGGCCCAGAGAGCATCGAGTTCGCGCTGATAAGGAGCGGGATCGAATTTGTCCTCGCGGCGGCTGACGTCGTTGCACTCCTCCCGCGGGAAGCTGACGAACCGCACGCGCGGGTCGCGCTCAGGGTCGGTCTCGCAGCCGGTGACGGCGCCGGAGAGGCCTTTCTTGCCGTGGAAGCCGTAGCGCGTGGCGAGGATCATCGGCCGCGATTTGTCGAGAGCCATGCAGGCCCAGAGGGCTTTCTGGATCGCTTCGGCGCCCGAGGCGGCCCAGATGACCTTTTGGAGGCGGGTGCCGCCGGAGCGAGGCCAGAGAATGCCGCCCCCACGCATCTGACATTTACTAATCAAGGAATCAGTGGCTTGTCCTTCGATATTGGAAATCGCGTTATATGCCGTCAGTGGAACGGCCTTACGAAATCCATTATCAACTTCGTTAAGATGCCAGCCCATGTTCTTGATGAATCGTTCATGCAGGCTGGCGGGATTATGCCCGAGGTTCGCGACCAGCACACCGGATGTGTAATCGAAGTATTTCCGCCAGTCGGCAGTCCAGTAGTAGACGCCGGCTGCCTTCTCGAAGACGGCCATCGTGGGTGTGTAGGTGCGCTGAGCCTTGGTCTCCAATCGCCAAATGACATCGCGATAGTGATCGGCCAGGCGTTCATCGCTCATGATTTCTCCCCGCGCTCCCCTTCGCAAAGCCTTCGGGTCGCGGCTAAAAGGTGATGACGCGGTTCGGTTCGCCCGCGGCGGCGCTGGTTAAAATCATTTCCAGCGCCTCGACCGCCGCGACGACGTTGCGTTCCGCACTGAGATCGTTGTAACGCAGAGAGCGCATCGCGGACAAACGTTCGCGCCGATCGCCGCTTCCGAATTCGACGAACGCCACTTCCTCGAAGAAGCGGCGGATCACTTCGATGCCGTAGCCGCGTTGGCTACGCTCGTCCCACGGCTCCAGAAACGTGCCGTTGTAGTGGTGGTTGGGCGTGACTTTCAATGACTCCGGCGGCTCGACGCAGACCTCGACGCCGCGTTTGCGCTGGTGGGCGTTCCAGATGCCGTTGTCGAAACGGAATTGCACCTCCTGCTCCACGTAGCCGGGGAAATTGTCCGGCATGACCCAACTCGTGTGGATGTCGAACGCCGCCTCGCGGCGGTCGGGGTGCTCGTAGACGACGCGCATCTGCACGCTGTCCCAGGTGGCCGTGATACCGCGCTGCCCGGTGGCCATGACGGCCTTGAGACGCCATGCCGGGCCGAATGTGAAGTCGATCAGCTTGAGATAATGCACTGCGACGTAGGTCGCGGGATTGCGGCCGGCGAGCCATTCGCTGAACTGCCCGAGCGCAATAGACTTCGGCTCCAGCAGCGAGCAGTAACCATTGTTGACGTGTTGCAGAACGCCATCCGCGACGAGCGTATGCAGCTTCTTGTGATCGGGATCGAGCAGCTTGTGGTAGACCACCTTTGCGAGGACATGTTTCTCGGCGGCAATGCGGTTCAGTTCGTCGAGTTCGGCCAGCGTCAGCACCGACGGCTTCTCGATCAGCACATGCTTCCCTGCGAGCAGAGCTTGCTTCGCGGGCTCGAAGTGGCGGTCGTCGGGCGTCGCGATGCAGACGACATCCACCTCGGTCTGCAGCAACTCGGCAACGCTGGTACAGTTGGCGAATTCAGCAAACACCGCTTTGAGCTTTTCGCCGCGCGTGCCGGTGCGGGTAGCCGCGGCGGCAAACTCCACCTCGACGAGCCCGAAGTCGCGACGGAACAATCCATCGCGACGCACCGCCTCGAAGAAGGGCTTGTAGGTCTCGTCGAAGATCATCCCCAAGCCGACCATGCCGGCTCGAAGCGTGCGCGTTGCGTGCATGACAGCGATGATATGGCTCCAGCCGCGGCTTGCCCTAGTCGCGGTTTTTCTTCGGCGACGGCTGCTGAGCCATGGCGTCGAGTTCCTTCAGCGTGAATCGTTCGCAGAGAATGTACGGCGGCTGCTTGGCTGTCCAATGACCATAGGTCGTGACGACAAACGTGTCATCGGGCAGCACCTCGACACCCGGATAGGCGCAGTCCGGCTTCTTGTAATTCTTCTTGAATCGGAGCCGATATTGTCCATCGCGGTTCTTTGCGATGTCGTCATAGGTCCCGACCCAGCCGACCCAGTCGCCTGCGGTGGGGCTTGCGGTGCCTTTGGGCTGCACGTCGCGGAAAGAGATGACGAGCCGCCCGTCGCTGCTGTATTTGCCGGTATGGCGGTCGCCCGTAAGGGAACCTGGCAGTTCGCGGGGCTCGGTCCAGGTTTGGCCTTCGTCGTTGCTGAAGATCACATGCGAGTTCTTCACGCGGCGATTCTCCCGCAGCAGCACTGCGATCTGTTTTCCATCCGGCGAGCGGAACGCTCCGGGCTCGCACAGGTGAATTGCTGCGGACTTGTAGATCGTGCTGGGAGGGGACCAGGTCAGCCCGCCATCGGTCGATCGCGACTGATAGAGCGTCATCGTGGGGATCGTTTTGCCGTTGGGAGCAATGTAGCGTCCGTCGTCGTGGAAGAGTGCGAGATAGTGACCGGGCCCGGTCTTGAGTTCGATGACGGACGCCATGGCGACGATTCCGCCCCAGTCGCCGACCGGTTTGAGTTCGGACCAGTTTTGCCCGTCGTTCTCGCTGACCGCCATGCGGATGGGGTGGCGGCCGCTGAAGAGAATGACACGCTTTTTGCCGTTGGCATCGACGACGCGGTGGAGCGTGGGTGTCTCCAGCGATGTCTCCCAGGACTTGGGTGTCGGCAGCCGCTCGGACCAGGTTTTGCCGCCGTCCAGGCTTCGCTTGTAGACGATGGCACCGCGCCCGTGGCCCTTGGGATACACACAGAGAATGGTTTTGCCGTCTTCCAGTAGCAGCGTGGTCGGGTGGCCCAGATACTGGCCCGACTCGCGATCGACGACGATCTGACGCTGTGTCTGCTGATCGAGATCGAGCAGCGGAAAGTTGAACGCCGTCGGATCCACGGCATGGGCTGCGACGCTACAGACCAGCAGAGCGATGAACGAGAACTGCGACATGACACCATCCGGCAGAGTGAGGAATGTCATTTTCCAGATTCGTCGGAGATTGCCAAGCTCGCTAACATGTGAGATCCCTGACTGAGCGTTTGTGCAACATGTCATCCCAGTCGCGTGCCTTGTTGCTCGTGAATCCGCATTCGCGGAGCGGGCAAGGAAAGTTTTCCGAGATCAGCACTCTGCTGCAGGCGGCTGGCCTCGCGGTGGTCACGCCTTCTGAGAAGCTCAAGCCATCGGAGGCGATCCTCAAGTATCGCGACCAGATCGATCTCGTGGTGATCGGCGGTGGCGACGGCAGCCTGAACGCCGGTATTGGCGGACTGCTCGAAACACAGCTTCCGCTCGGCGTCGTGCCTCTCGGAACAGCCAACGATTTCGCACGCACTCTCGGCATCCCCGACGATCCTGCCGCGGCATGCGCACTCATCGCGGACGGGCACACCCGCAGAGTGGATGTCGGCTGCGTGAATGGTCGCCATTTCTTCAACGCTGCGAGCGTGGGGCTCAGCGTGGCGATCGCCCAAAAGCTGACGAAAAAAGCCAAGGGCCGCTGGGGAATCTTCGCATACATGGCGGCCGCGACCTCAGTGCTGAGGCACGTCCGACCGTTCCGTGTCGAGATCCACTGCGATGGCCAAGTGCATCGCAGCAAGTCGGTGCAGGTGACCATTGGGAATGGTCGGCACTTCGGCGGCGGACTCACCGTGACCGAACACTCCGAAATCGACGACGGCGTCCTCAGCGTCTACAGTCTCGAAATGCGGCACTGGTGGCACATCGTCAAGCTCTTTCCCGCCTTGCGGGCCGGCACAGTTAGCGGCTGGGAAAATGTGAGTTGCTGGACCGGCCGCGAGGTGGAACTGATCACGCGACGGCCGCGATCGGTGAACACCGACGGGGACGTGACCACGAAAACGCCAGCAAAATTCAGCATTCTCCCGCAAGCACTGTCGGTCCTGGTGCCACGCTCTGAGTGATCCTGCTAGGATGGTCAGGATGCGTGCGATTCTGATCCTGGCTGCGGCCACTTTGTCAGTGCGGGCGGATGATCGCCTGGAGTTCTTCGAGGCGAAGGTCCGCCCTCTGCTGGTCGAACACTGCTACTCCTGCCATTCTGCGACGGCCAAGAAGATCAAAGGTGGCCTGCGGGTCGACAGCCGTGCGGCGTTGCTCGCGGGAGGCGATTCCGGGCCGGCCATCGTGGCGGGAGAGCCAAGCAAGAGCCGGCTGATCGAAGCAGTGCATTTTGACAACGCCGACTTGCAGATGCCGCCGAAGGGGAAGCTCCATGCTGCGAAGGTTGCCGATCTGGAAAGATGGGTGAAAGCCGGGGCGGCGTGGCCGGAAGAAAAAGCGAACGCCGTGGCTACGGAGGCGTTCAATCTCGAGAAGCGAAGAGCTGAGCATTGGGCTTGGCAACCAGTGACGCGGCCTGCTGTGCCAAGTGTCAATGGCACGATCCGCGATCCGATCGATGCCTTCATCCTCGCGAAGTTGGAAGCGAAAGGAATCGATGCAGCACCGCTGGCGTCGAAGAGCGTCTGGCTGCGGCGGGTGACGTTTGCGTTGACCGGGCTGCCGCCGACGCTGCAGGACATCGAATCGTTTGAAGCGGATCAGAGTGCCGAGACATTTGAGCACGTCGTGGATCGGTTGCTGGCGTCGCCCGCGTACGGCGAGCGGTGGGGGCGGCACTGGCTCGATCTCGTGCGCTACGCCGAGAGCCGCGGCCATGAGAACGATTTCGATATTCCGAACGCATGGATCTATCGCGACTACGTTGTGCGGGCGTTCAACGAGGATGTGCCCTACACTGAGTTCGTCAGCGAGCAAATCTGCGGGCAGGGCACGCGTGGCATGCGGTTTCGCGACAACAAGCGGATCAATGAATCGATCATCGGCACCGCGTTCTGGCGGCTCGGCGAGGAGGTGCATTCTCCGGTGGACATTCGCCAGGATCAGGCTGACCGCCTCGACAATCGCATCGATGTCTTCAGCATGACTTTTCTCGGCCTGACCATCGCTTGTGCGCGCTGTCACGACCACAAGTTCGATGCCATCAGCACGAATGACTACTACTCGCTGCTCGGCTTGTTGGAAGCGGGGAGTGACACACCAGTGCGGACCGACGATGGTGGGATGGAGCAAATACGCCACAGCAAGGATGCCATGTCGGTCGTGGCGACTGCTGCGGAACGAGACGCACATGCTGCATGGGTGAAGTCGGTCCATGTGATCCGCGATTACTCGCACAGTGCGAAAGCGGCGTCATCGGACCTCGGCTCGTTCGACAGTGCATTCAAGCATCACACCGTGGGTCAGGGCACGTTGACGACTGACTCGCAGGTTCGTCCTGAGCCGCGGAGTGCGGTTGTGCTGGACCGCTCCAGGCCCAGCTTTGTGCCTGTCAAGGGAACGCAACGCGAACCCGGTATGCTGGGCTCGGTGTCGCGGGCGGGGCTGACGGTCCGCTCGCCACTCTTCAAGTTTGAGAAAGACAATCTCTATCTGCTAGTGCGCGGTGGTGGTGTGTCGTATGCCGCGGTGGGCGGACACACGATGATTGCCGGGCCGCTTCATGGCGATCTCATTGTGCCGTTCAAGGACGCCGCGGAATACCGATGGGTGCGACATCCGCTGAAGGACTACAAGGGCCAGACCTTCCGCGTGGAGATTACTGCGGATGCCAAAACGGACTTCGCGATCGCAATGATCGTGCAGGGGGACGCGGAGCCCTCACTTCCGCCGACAGTGACTGTGCCGGCGTTGAACACGAAGCAGGGGCGGGAAGCCATCGATGCGAAGAGACCGGTGCGGGAATCGCGGCTGGTGCCGGGTGTGATCGATGGCGCTTCGCCCGGCGAG
>JBGSSZ010000133.1:0-7314 GCA_041736785.1 Limnoglobus sp. | reverse complement strand
GCTCAAAGGTGCCCGCGCCGTGCGGACTGGTCGCGTCGTCTCCGTGATGCGGTCCGACGCTCGCAACGCCAAAGTCCGCGTCGAGACGAGCGCCACCGATGGTGACATCGGCCTGATGCAGGACAAGAGCACGGCCACACTCATCATCCGCCCCGGCGAAGCGGTGACCCCACCGGCTCCGCTGCCGATTTCGCCCAAGGCTGGCAACACCATGCTGCCGAAGACCGATGTGATCATCCCTGCAGGCGGGATCGTGATTCCGAGTATCAACACCACCAGGAAGTGATTTCACTGTCTCCCGGCTTCCAACTGCAGACTGTCATCGACCGGTTTGCAGTTGGATACTTGAAGTCTCAACCCCCAACCCCTGATTCCTGATCCCCGGGGGATAAGAAAGAAGTCATGGATACGGCACTCCTCAATAATCCGGTCGAACGCCGCAAAGCGGTGCGGCTGAAGGTGCGGCCCGACCTTCAGATCACCGAGCAGCGCTATGAAGGCAAGATCTTTCACGTCGTGAAAGACCCGGTCTGCCTGCGCTACTACCGCTTCAATAAGCAGGAATATCACGTCTTTCATCTGTTCGATGGTGAGCACACCATGGAGCAGGTGAAGGATAAATTCGAAGATGAATTCAAGCCGCACCGGCTCGAGTACAGCGATCTGGAAGGCTTTGCACGGCAACTGGTGACCGCCGGGCTCGTGCAGAGCGAGACCGTCGGCACGGGCAAGCACCTCTTCAGCCGCCGCGGCAAGCAGCGCCGCATGAAGCGGCTCGCCGCCATCAGCAGCATCCTCTACTGGAAAATCCCGGTCTTTGACCCGGACCGCATCCTGAACTGGATGATCCAGTATGTCTGGTGGATCATCACCATGCCGTTCTTCATCCTCTCCTGCGGGTTGATGATCGGTGCCGTGGCGCTCGTGACGCTCCACTTCGATACCTTCTACGACAAGCTCCCGGCGTACTACGAATTCTTCCAGTTCCGCACTGCGCTCTACATGTGGATCAGCCTGGGGGTAGTGAAAGTCATCCACGAGTTCGGGCACGGATTGACGTGTAAAGCGTATGGGGGGGAAGTCCATGAAATGGGCATCCTGCTCATGTGCCTGTCACCGGCGCTGTATTGCAACGTCACCGACGCCTGGACGATCAGCGACAAGTGGAAGCGGATCATCATCAGCTTTGCGGGGATCTACGTCGAACTGATTATCGCGTCGATTGCGACATTTGTCTGGTGGTACACGCCCGACAAACCGTTTGTGAACAATATCGCGCTCTGTCTGATGACACTCTGCAGCGTGAGCACGTTCCTCTTCAACGCCAACCCGCTGATGCGGTTCGACGGCTACTACATGATGGCGGACTGGCTGGAGATTCCGAATCTCCGCGACCGCTCGAACAAGTTCATCACGAATCTGTTCCTCGACAAAGCGCTCGGCGTGGAGGTGCCGCCGGAGCAGTACATGGCGACGGGCCGCAAGGTGCTGTTCGTCGTCTACGCCATCGCGAGTTGGTGCTATCGCTGGATCATCACATTCAGCATTATCTGGTTCCTCGCCGACTTCCTCGGCCCGCAGCTTCGAATTATCAGTCACATGATTGCAATCCTGTCGCTGTGTTCGATGTTTATCTGGCCGATCTATCGCATGATTAAAAACATTACCCGACGGGGGCGTCTGCCGGACATGAAAACGAAAAAGGTCTGGATCACGAGCACAATCTTTGTGGGGATTCTGGTCACCTTCTTTTTCGTGCCGCTGCCGATCAGCCGCGTGCGCGACAAGGGACTGGTGGGAGTCAACCCGTTCTATTCCCGCTCGGTCGGTCTGCCCGAGCCGGCGATCCTCACCGGCATCGAAGCCGACGAAGGATCGACGGTGCGCGAAGGCCAGGTGCTGATGCACATGGAGAGCGCGTCGCTGACCGAAGAGGTCGATCAGGCGATGGCCAAGCAGCGGGAAGCCGCGCACCTGTCGGAGGCTCTGCACAATCAGATTTCCTCAGCCAAGGACATCCCTCCCGCACAGTTGCAGTCGCTCCGGGAGAACCAGGAGCACGCCCGCGCCCGTGCCGAAGGCTTCGAGCGGGAAGTGCGTGCACTCCGAGCCCGAACAGCGTGGCTGCACGACATCCGTGCTCCGCGCGACGGCGTCGTGATGGGCATCCCACGGCCCAATGAGGTCGGCAAACTCTTCGACCGCAACTTCCTCGACAACCGCCCGCTGGTGACTGTCGGCGACCCGACGCACCTGGTGATCAAGTGCCCAGTCGATCCGAATCAGTTCCGCCTGCTGAAGGATGACCTGGTGGCGGTGGGGTCGTTGAAGGTGTCGATCTATGTGAAAGGCCGCACGGACAAGGTGTTTATCGGCTCGATCACGCGGCTACCCGAATCGGACGCCAAGCAGGTGCCGCCAGGTTTGACGCAACGTGCCGGCGGACCGCTGGCCGTGAAGCAGGCGGGCGAGAACGGACAGGAGACCGTGCCCGTGACGCAGACCTACGTCGTCGAGGTCGACGTGTACGATCCCGATCGCGTGATTCAGCCAGGTGCGCTTGTGAGTTGCAAGATTCACTGCCGCTGGAAGACGGGTGCGTGGTGGGTCAGCCGTGCCATTGCGTCGGCTTTGGATATCGGGTTGTATTGAGAGTTCTTCGCCATCTGCAGTACAGCAAAGCAGCAAGAGCGATTTTCTTCACCAGCCCGCAGCGCGAGCGAGGCACTTTCTGAAAAGAAACTGCCTTGCTCGCGCTGCGGGCTGGTGAAGCAATTTGACTAACGCAACATGAGCACGGCGACGCCGCTGGTGACGAGCACGACAATCGCAGCGAGGGCGAACCACAGTCCGCTGGTGTGGCCACTCACCATCGATGGCGGCTTGGGAGTGCCGAACAGTGCAGCGACCCGGCTCTCGGTCACTTCCCGCCGCGGTGCGGGCGTCACCACCTCCACTGGCACGGGCATCGGCAAGGGTGGCAGTTTCGGTCGCGGTGTGTCGCGAAGCGTCTCGGCGGTGCCGCTCGCTGCGGTGTTCTGATTGACCTGCGAGCCGCCCGACGGCAGGTCCGGAGCAATCCGAATGTCGGAGTTGGCACCCGACAAACCCGGCAGGGCATGGCGACCGCTCGGCTGCGTACCCAGGTTGATCCGGCTGCTCAGGCTCAAACCCAATGACGATGGCCCGTACACGGATTCGTTGCGATTCGGGAAATCCTCGAGCACCGGAGCCGGGCATTCCGCCTTGGTGTACGGTTCCAGGGCCGCGATCAACTCCGCCGCTGTCTGATAGCGGTCTTCCGGCTTCTTCGCGAGCAGCTTCACCACCAGGCTCGAAAACTCGACCGAGATGCCCGGTCGCACCAGGTGTGGCGGCTTCACTTCCGCCACCTGGTGAGCGATGAGCTTCTGCGAGAGTTTCTCCGCCGTGAACGGCGGCTGCCCCGTCAGCAGGAAATAAGCCGTGCAGCCGAGCGAGTAGAGGTCGGCACGGCCATCGACTTTGGAGCTTTGCACCGCCTGCTCGGGTGCGAGGTAGTCGGCGGTGCCGACGATCTTGGCCCCTTCGCCGCGGGTGAGTGCGTCGTCGTCGAGTTCGGATCGCACGAGGCCGAGATCGAGCAGCCGCACCACGCCGTGGCGGTCCATGAGCAGGTTGGCGGGCTTGATGTCGCGGTGGACGAGCAGGCGCTCGTGCACGGCGGAGAGTCCGAGCGAGATCATGCGCAGAAAGTGGGCGGTGCGCGTGACCGATTGCGGCCCACGGCGCATGACCAGATCGTGCAGTGTCGCGCCTTCGATGTAGTCCATGATCAGGTAAGTCACGTCGCCGTCGGTTTCGAGATCGTGGCAGCGAACGAGGTTCGGATGTTCGAGGAGTGCCGCGGCGCGGGCCTCGCGCAGGAACCGCTCTTTGGCAAAGGGATTGTCGGAGCGGTTGGGCGGCAGCACCTTCAGCGCGACGCGCTTGCGCATGGAAAAGTGCTCGGCCAGATAGACCTGCCCCATCCCGCCCATACCGATGCGGTCGAGAAGGCGGTATTTGCCAAGTACAAAGCCCTTGTGGCGGCCTTTGAGGATCCGCTCCGCCTGGAACGGCGTCAACAGGTTGTCCGCCTGCAACTGCTTCAGCACATCCGCGGGGTTATCCAAGTCTGAGTGCGCAACGAGGAACTCATCCACCTGTTCGTGCGTGAAGAGATGGGTCTTCTTCAGGAGTTCGGCGACATCGAGTGTGGTGGTCGGTGCAGGCATGGCATCATCCGGCGAAGGCCTGGGGGCATACCAACAGTAGAGTGTGCGATTGACGATGCCGGGGAAAGCGCGTGAATATTCCTCAACGTGAGCGCAATACGTCGATGATTCCGACGAATCACCGCGTGATGGAGGCTGAAAATGCACGCCGGAAGAGAATGCTGTGTTGTTGAGATAGCGTGCGCTTGCGCGTTCAGTGCTTGATGTCAGCTGTGAAACCGGGGCAGGAGCAGAAGGTCGTGAGGAGTGCAGCGTCGGCAGTTTTCCAGATGCGGATTTCGCCATCGCCGGTTCCCGCCGCGACCAGAGAGCCATCTCCCGACACCGCGAGAGCCGTCGCGGCAGCCTTCAATCCCTCGAAGCGTTTTGATTGTGGAAACTTCTCCATGGCTTCCCAGGAGCGCACGGTCCTGTCGGCACTCGCGGTGAACAGCAGGTTTTTCGCCGGGCTGGCCACGATGCTGTAGATCTCGTCGCCGTGGTTGGCAGTGGACTTGAGTGGTTTGCCGTTGGCGGCGACTGGCCAGGTGCGCAGCAGTTTGTCGGCCCCCACGGAGTAGCCCTCGCTGCTGTCGGCTTTGGCGGCGACGCCGTAGACGATCGACTGATGCTCGGAGATCGTGTGGAGCGATTCTTTGCGAGCGAGGTCCCAGACCTTGGCAGTCTTGTCGCGGCTCGCGGTGAAGAGGTATTTGCCGTCGGGAGTGAAGCAGCAGCCGAGAACCCAGTCAGTGTGGTTGTCGATGGTCTGTTCGAGCTTGGGTGTCGTGGTTGTGCTGACATCCCAGACGCGGACGAGCCGATCCGTGCCACCTGCGGCGAGCCGGGTGCCGTCCTGCGAGATGGTCAGGCAGAGGATCGCATCGTCAGTGTCGAAGAGATGCGTCACGAGCACTTTGCGATCGTGGACGCCATCGAGTGATTCTCCCGAGCCAGTGATGTCGTAGATGCGGAGGTCGCCTTCGAGACCGGGCCGTCCACCTGCCACTGCGAGCAGGCCATTGTTGAGAAACGCCAGGCCATACGCCCGCTCGGTGCGGGTGCGCAGGCGTTTCACGAGTTTGCCCGTCGCAGTGTCCCAAACCGTCAATTCATGCTGCCCGCCGACGATCACATGCTTGCCGTTAGGTGTGAAGGCGATGGCACTGACCGGCACCGTGGCACGATACTCTTTCGGCGGCAGCGGCGGCGACCAGCGACGACGAAGCTCCACCACAAGGTCGGCATTTGGATCCAGTCCCGCATCGGGCTTCGCACCCTCGGCGATCCACTGGCGCACAATCTCCACCTGTTCCCGCGGCACGGCAGTGCCTTTATCCCGTGGCGGCATGCGGCGCGGATCGCTCGTGACCATCAGCGCATGGACATCGCTCTCGCCCGGTTGACCGGCGACAATCACCTTGTTCTCACCCCCTGCCAGCAGTGACGCAAACGTCGTCATGTCGTATTTGCCCGCCTTCTTCTTCGCGTCGTGGCAGGTGAAGCAATGCTCTTTCAGCACCGGGGCCACATCGCGGATGAAGCTCACGGGTTCCGCGGCGGTAGTGCTGCCCGCGGAGCAGAGCAGGATCGCGATGATCGCCGCGGCGATACCGCAGAGGAGGCACAAGCGGTAGTTCTTCAACATGGAGTGTCTCGGGTCGTGCATTCAATTTAGCAGGGAGAACCGTAAAACATCCGCAGGAGGAGCCACATGCTGGAGATTGCCGCGGCCCGTCAGATGGTACTCGATCGCGCGAAGCCGCTGCCGGCCGAGATGACGGCACTGATGACGTCATCGCTCGGTCAGGTGCTGGCGGCGGACGTCGTCAGCGACATTGACTCGCCGCCGTTCGACAAGTCGATGATGGACGGCTACGCCGTGAATACGGCGGACCTGCCCGGCGGGTTCGGCGTGCTCCGCGTCAGCGGTCAGATCTCCGCGGGCGATGGCAAGCCGGCGATTCTGCACACTGCGACCGCAATCCGCATCTTCACCGGCGCGCCCATTCCCACAGGGGCCAACGCCGTGGTGATGCAGGAACGGACCACGCTCCACGGCAGCGATGTCGAGGTGAACGATCCCGCGATCCGGAGCGGCACCAACATCATCCGTCAGGCGGCGGAGACAAAAGTGGGCGATGTCGCTGTGCCCGCGGGGAGTCTGCTGAACCCGGCCGCATTTGGCATCTTCGCCGCGGTGGGCCGGACAAGTGTGAGCGCGATTCCGCGGCCGCGGGTCGCCGTGATCGCTACCGGTGATGAACTGGTGGAGCCGAACCGCAAACCGGGCCCGGGTCAGATCCGCAACAGCAACGGCCCGATGCTGATGGCTCAAGCCGCACGGGCGGGCGCTCTGCCGCGTTATCTTGGTATCGCCATCGACAGTGAAGAGGCTTTGCGGTCGTTCATTTACGAAGGCCTGCAGATTTCGAATGTGCTGCTGCTGGCCGGGGGCGTGTCGGCGGGCAAGATGGATTTCGTACCGCAGGTCTTGGCGCAGCAGGGCGTGGAGGTCCACTTCCACAAGGTGCGGATGAAGCCGGGGAAGCCGCTGCTGTTTGGCACCAAAGGCGACGTGCTGGTCTTCGGGCTGCCCGGCAACCCGGTCAGCGCGATGGTGGGCTTTGAACTGTTTGTGCGACCGGCACTGGCGCAGCTCAGCGGTCTGCCGGTAACCGAAGCGGCACCGCACAGGTTGCCATTGACGGCCCCGCTCGCGGCGAAGCACGATCGACCGACGTATCACCCGGCGAAGCGGGATCGCGATCGGGTGACACCGCTGCCCTGGTTTGGCTCCTCTGACCTGCGAGCCCTGCTCACGGCGGACGCGTTCATTGTTCTGCCGCCGGGCGAGGTGGCCTACGATCGCGGTGCCGAAGTCGATGTGCACGACATCCCTGCCTGACCGACGGAAGGATTCCATGAAGCCGCGAGTGTTTCTGCCGGCGATCGCGTCGGGTGTGCTGCTGTGGGCGTCGTATTTCCCGCTCGATCTGGGCCCGCTGGCGTTTGTGGCGCTGGTGCCGTGGCTGGCACTGGTCCGCGCCGAGGGCGTCTCGCGGCGGCGGCGTTACTT
>JBGSSZ010000132.1:0-5540 GCA_041736785.1 Limnoglobus sp. | reverse complement strand
GACGATAGCGTGGAGTTCTGCGGCGGGACGCACATGCCGCGGACGGGGAGCCTCGGCTACTTCAAGATCATCGGCAACGAACCGGTGGCCAAGGGCGTGCGACGGCTCACCGCCGTGACCGGGCGAGTCGCCGCGGATCGGCTGCAGACGCTCTCCGCGACCATCGAACACCTGAGTGCAAAGTTTGTCTGCAAGCCCGAGGAGCTCGCCGGCCGCATCGAGAGTCTCCTCGGCGAGGTGAAGGGCCTGAAGGATCAAGTCGCCAAGACGCAAGCCGCGGGCCTGAGTGGTGCCGTGGATGCGGTGCTAGCGAGTGCCGAGTCGGTGAACGGTGTGGCTCTGGTGGTCGGCAAGCTCCCCGCGGCCAACGTGGACGCATACCGCACTCAGATCGATCGCGTGCGGCAGAAAGCCGGGAGCGCGTTCATCGTCTTCGCCATCGACGAAGGCGACAAGGTCGCGCTCTTCGTGGCCCTGACGCCCGACCTGGTGAAGCGCGGCCTGAAGAGTGGCGAGATCATAAAGCCGCTCGCGGAGATCGTCGGCGGCAAAGGCGGCGGCAAACCCGAAATGGCCCAAGCTGGCGGCAAGGATGTGGCGAAGATCGATGCCCTGCTCGCCAAAGCGGCGGAAATCGCCAAAGCGTCGCTCGCTGCAAAACCATAATTTCTCCCGAGGTCATCATGCTGCAACTTGCCGTTCCGCTCATCGAGCAGAATCTTGGCTATGCCCGTCGGCTGGTCGCCGATCTGAATGAATCGGAGTGCGCCGCTCAGCCCGTCAGCGGCTGCGATCTGAACCACCCCGCGTTTGTGATCGGGCACCTGGCGTGGGTCTGCGACATCGGCGTCACGCTGATGGGCCATCCCGCGGCTCTCGATCCGAGTTGGCGCGAGCTCTTCAGCAATACGGCGAAGCCGCTGCCGGATCGCGACCGCTACCCCACGATGGCAGTCCTGCTCGCAGCCTATGAGACAGCCCACGTGCGACTGAACGACGCCGCTCTGGCGTCCACGCCGGAAGCCTTGGAGCAACTGCCGCCGGAGCGGTTCCGCAGCCGGTTCCCGACGGTGGCTCACGTGGTCCTGCACATGCTGACCAACCACGAAGCGGTCCACCTCGGCCAACTCTCCGCGTGGCGGCGAGCCTCGGGCTTCCCCCCGGTGTGAGGTCGGACATGTTGATCGGTGACAGTCCGGGTCTGCAAGCCGTGCGTCGTGCGATTGCTCAGGTGAGCCCGACCGACGCGACGGTGCTGATCACCGGAGAAACCGGCACCGGCAAGGAACTGGTGGCTCGCGCCATCCATGATTCCAGCCGGCGAGCGGTTCGCCCATTCGTCGCGGTCAGCGGTGTAGCACTCGCACCGGCCCTCGTCACCAGCGAGATCTTCGGCCACGAAGCGGGGGCGTTTACCGGCGCGACCAAACGCCGCGTCGGCCGCTTCGAACAGGCCCACACCGGCACGCTCTTCCTCGACGAGATCGGCGAACTCCCGCTGGAAACCCAGGCCCTCCTGCTGCGGGCTTTACAGGAGCGTGTGATCGAGCGCGTCGGCGGTGACTCCATCGCGGTCGATGTCCGCATCGTGACGGCGACCCATCGCAATCTCGAAGTGGAAGCCGCGCGGGGCCGCTTCCGCATGGACCTCTTCTATCGCCTGCACGTCTTCCCGATCCACCTGCCCCCGCTGCGGGAGCGTCCCGAAGACCTGCCCGCACTCGCGACCGAGTTTGTGCAGCGACTGGCAGCGCGGCACAGTCGCGAAGTCGTGCAGATCAGTACGCCCACCATGCGTTCGCTGCAGGCATACCAATGGCCGGGGAACATCCGTGAATTGCAGAATCTTCTCGAGCGGGCGGTGATCGTCAGCGACGGTCCCGCACTTGCATTCGATCCCGCCTGGCTCGCCGGTGCATCCGTCGTGGAGAGTGCCACGACCTGGGCCGCACAGGAGAAGCAACGGATCCTCGATGCGCTGCAAGCTGTCAGCGGTCGCATCTACGGCCCCGGCGGTGCAGCACAACGACTCGGCCTCAAACCCACCACACTCTACGGCAAAATGCGGAAGCACGGCATCGAGCGGACCACGACCTGAATTGGTCACACGACCAAACTCGGTCAGGTGCGGCTTCAGCTTCTGTTGAAAAACAAGCCCAATAGTAATGGCCTCGCGATTGCAATGGATGGTGATCATCCACTTTGTGAGGTCTGCTGTCATGGCGATGGTTGTCACTGAGCCCTGCGTGAATTGCCGCTACACCGATTGCGTTGCCGTCTGCCCGGTCGAGTGTTTCTATGGTGACGCGACGCAGCTTTACATTGATGCCGATGACTGCATTTGTTGCGGTGCCTGCGTCCCCGAATGCCCGGTGGAGGCGATCTTCCTCGATGCGGAAATCCCCGCGAAGTGGACATCGTACATCCAACTCAACATCGATCGCGTCATAGTATTGAAGCCACAGGGTGCCCGCGTGCTGGAAAAAGAGCCACGTTAAACGGTTCCCGCTTGCTATGAGCCGGAAGCATAAGCGACGGGGAAAGTTCTTCGCAAGACTATACCCGTCGCAGTATGTGTTCTGACAGTCAAATGCGTGCGGTCATTCTCGCGACCTGACCGAAGTTTTCTTCGACGGCGACTTGGATGCCGGACGGCTGAAATTGATACTGGTCCTGTAACACTGTCAACAGCCGTTGGGCAAAATAGTTCGCAAGCAATTCAACGGTCGTATTGGCGATGTCGAGCAGCACACAGTCCTCGCTCGGGAAGATCCATCGCTTGTTGCTGAATCGGATTTCGACTTCATCCCGACTCGCCGTCACTTGCAATAATGGATTCTTCGTGGCGACCAGCATGTGATGATCGAGCTCGAGAAGGATCGCTGCGGCTTGCTTCTTCAATGCAATGAAATCGAAGACATAGTGATTCTCATCGAGCGGTCCCTCGACTTCGATGGCAACGCGGTAGTTGTGGCCGTGCAGGCGTTCGCACTCGCCGCCGTTGTAGGTGATGAAGTGCCCGGCACTGAAGACGAGATCAGTCAACCGCACAGCGTATTGTTCGTTCACAGCCAGTCCTCGACCTTCCAGGCAAACGGGGCGTTCAGCTTGAGTGTACCCTCCCGCAACGCGACGAACAGACAGGCACTGACAAGATCGGCTGTCGTGCCGGGGTTGAGCTTGTTGCCATCGGAGCGAAGGTGCGCGTCGAGCGCGACTCCGGCGGCCCTACCTTCCGCCGTCGCCAGTCCGCCAAGAGCAATGACTTCCTGCATTCGCTTCTGCACATTCTCAGCGACGGCGAGCCCGTTTTTCCGGGCGATCAGCGAGTCGGAAAACGCCGCCATCCAGGCGAACTGACAATGGATGATGGCGGCTTCCACACAGCCATATACATTAAAACCTTTAAGAAGTGCCGGCACGCCGAGCTCGAAGACGTCGGCGTAGTTGTTCGCGTATTGTCGTGCGATGAGATCGCGGTCCGCGGCAAGCTTCATCGCGTCCAACAATGTGACCGATGGATAGTGCTTGACATCCTGTTCGGCGACACTCCCCAGACCCGCGGGCTGAGCAGCTTGTATCGCATCATAGACCAACTCCGCGTCCCGGACCGTCAACGCCGACAACACTGCAGACATGGTTTGCTCTGGCAATTGATTGAGAGGTGCCAACAGCAGCAGGATACCAAGGTTTGTGTTCTGCCCGACGATCTCCCGTGTGGCCAAGACTCCGCGGTAAACAGTCATGCCAATATCATTTTCATTCATCGTGTCGTGAATTGCCAGCGCACTCTGCACAAAATCGAGATATGTTGTGTTGGCGAACGACGCACGTGGATGGACATTGCCGACCTTGCGTGCGGCAGCTTCCCAAACACAGGCATAGGAAGTCATATTCATCGAGGCACGACCGTAAGGGAGTGAGTCCGCGAATGCACTTCCTTACGGATGTGCCTCGTGGAGTATCTTTTTTGCGATGTCGATGTCGCAGACTTCGCATATTGTGCGCCAGCCTGGCACTGCATTGACTTCAATGATCTGCCACTGACCGCGGGAATCGATTATGAGATCGACACCCGTCACAATGGCACGTGTCGCGGTTGTCGCTGCGAGGGACAAATCGATCTCCCTCGCACATGGCACATGCATCTCGGCCGTGCCTCCCTGAGCCACGTTCGTCCGCCAGTCGCTGGCATGGGTGCGCTTCATGGCTGCGATGACTTCGCCATTCAACACAAACACCCGCACATCCCAGCCGGGGTGCTGAATGAACTCCTGCACATAAATGACCGCCTGAGTATTTGCCAGTGTATGGAACGTCCGCCAAGCGATCTCCATGTCCGTGATCCGCACCATGCCACGGCCTTCACTGCCGAAGAGCGGCTTCACCACTACGTCGCGGCCGAGGGTCTCGAACGCAGCCATTGCATCGTCAGCGGTCTGCGTCACGATCGTCCGCGGCACAGGCAGGCCCGCAGCTTCGAGCCGGACGTTGGTGAGATATTTATCGACGCACGTCTCCAGTGCCCGCGGCGGGTTCAGCACGCGAATGCCTTTCGCCTCGGCGGCGTGCAGCAGATCCATCCGAAAAATAATCTGTTCCAGCGAACCGGCTGGCATCGTGCGGACGATCACCGCATCGAAGCCATCGAGCGAATTTGTGCTGTTGAGCCTGCGGAAATCGAGTGATACCGCGTTGCTACCCGCGGCCCGCAGGAGATCCTGCACGTGCCAACCGTCGCCACGTGAGAGGATCGCGATCTTTGTCTTCACCATCCGAATGACACTTTCAACGGCTGCGGGGCAAGTTCGCCGAATCGATGGGCCCGGCCCGTTTTGAGGTTCGAGAAGCGGATCACCGCGGGTGCGAACAGGCTCGGGTCCATCTTGTAGAAGTCGCCGCCCGCCTCATGAAGCAGTTCCGCAAACGGCTTGCCATGATGACTCGAGGCGTTCGACGGCACATTCGGGCCGAGGTTTTCCAGTTGCTCGTCGTCGCACTTGACCCAGAGCGTGACGTCGCCGCCGTAGAGAATCGCATCGTTGGTACGACCGATGGCCAGTCGCTCATCCTTCGCCACCGGTGGCAGCGGGGCGATGCCGACGGCACTAACGACTTTGGTCACGTCGAATTTCAATTCGTGCAACTTGTGTAGGGCCGTCTCCACGCTGCGGGCGACGACCTGCACGGTGCCGGCGATTGAGCTCGCGGGAGCCACGATCAGCGTCAGCTTCTCCACGCTGTCGGGGAGCTTGTTGACGATGTGTGCGACGACCTCGTCGGTCGGATGCCGTCGGGATTCGAGCACGCCGACGGCACAGGTCGGCGACTCGCGACCGGGGATATGGCGGAAGAGTTCCTCGCGGGCATAGGCTGCCCGCATGGGCCCGGAGGCCATGGCGAAGAATCCGTCGAGCTTGATCTGCCAGCCGGCGTACTGCGAGGCAAGGCAGGATTTCGCGGGATGATCGGTGCTCACCTGGATCGCCGGACCGAACTCGCCGTGCACCAGGCTCACCTCCGCGAGATCGGCAAGGCAC
>JBGSSZ010000080.1:0-2469 GCA_041736785.1 Limnoglobus sp. | reverse complement strand
GGTCGGTTTTGCACGGTATTCCACACCTTAATCACATTGTCGACGTCGTCGACGGTGAGAAGGCGCGTGCCGTCGACGGACTGGAATGCGCCCTGATTCGCTGAGGTCTCCCAAAGGATTTCTCCGTTGGCGGCGTTCCAGACCGTCACGCGATTGGCACTGGGGACAGCGTCGTACTGACGACTCGCGAGAATGCGCCGTCCGTCGCGGGAATATTCCACATGCCCGACGCGGAACGCCTCGGGCGTTTTGAACTTGCGGGTCAGCTTGCCGGTCGCGAGGTCGAATTCGGCCATGATGTTCCAGCCGCTCACCAGCAGATACTTGCCGTTCGGCGAGAGCGCCAGCGATTGCAGCGACCGTCGTTCGCCGACGAGGTCGCTCCATCGGGAGATCTCCTGGCCTGTGACAGTATTCCAGACGCGGATAGAGGCATCCGGGCACACCACCACCACGGCATCCTTTCGGCCCGGCAGGTATGCGATGCCGCCGGACTCCTCCATAGCCACGTGCGCTCGGATGATCTGACCCTTCGCGGTGTTCCAGATCCGCAGCGACTTATCGAAGCCCGTGCTCGCGAGTGTGGATCCATCCGCATCGAAGGCGAGCCCGTAGCACGCCTTCGTGTGCCCGGTGCAGGTGTGGAGCAGTCGGCCCGTTGAAGTCTCGTAGATGCGAATTGCGAAATCGACTCCCTTTCCTCCGGCGCCGCCTGCGATGGCCACGGTTTTCTGATCGGGCGACAGCGCCACGGCGAAGATGCATTCGGTGAGATTTGGATATTTGAAAACTTCCCCTGTGCGAGCGATTGGGCCGGTCTTCAGCGGCACACGCTCAATCTTCGCGATCACTACTTCACCACGGCGGAAGGTGGCTTTCTCCAAGTCGAGCTTCAATCCGGTGGCCTTGCCGTTGAGTTCGAATTCGTAAGTGCCGGCTTGCAGTGTGATCCTGCTTTTGGTCTTGGGATCGACGATCGTGACCACTTTGCCGTCCTGCTTGACCACCACTTCAATGTCGGCGTCGACGGTTTCGATTACGAGTTCGCCGGTGTCGGTCTTGATGCGATAGACCACGCCGGCGGCGAGGATGATCATCGCCAGCAGGGTGGCGATGAGCCCGCCGCGGCCAGTGCGGCGGGAGCGAGCGGGCGTGCAGAATGGCGTGAGAGCCTGCACCACTTCGAGTGCGGAGCCGTAGCGTTCAGCCGGGGTTTTCGCCATTAGCTTGGTCAGCACCGCCTGCAGTTTCGCGGAGGCACTAGCGATCGGGGCGGGAGCAATCATGGCATCACCGTGGGCACGAAGTTTGGCCGCGAGCGTCGGCACGGGGTAAGGAACCTGACCGGAAAGCAGATGATAGAGCGTACAGCCGAGGCTGTAGAGATCGCTGCGTTCGTCGGCCGAGCCTGGGTTGCAGGCCTGTTCCGGCGCGACGTAGTCGACGGTGCCCATTACCTGATTCGTCGCGGTGATGCCGGGCTCGTGAGCGGACCTGTCGGAATAACAATCGTCGTCGGTAGCCAGTCCTGCGAGCGAGGCGAGTCCGAAGTCGAGGACTTTCACCGCGCCGTCCGGCATACGAATGAGATTGCCGGGCTTCACGTCGCGGTGAATGAGGCCCGCGGCATGGGCGTGCGCCAGTCCGAGGGCCGCGTCGCGAATGGCGCGACAGGCGTCCGCCACCGGGAGCGGTCCGCGCAGCGCAACGGCGGCGAGCGTCTCTCCCGGCACATATTCCATCACCAGGAAGTTGAGCCCGTCGGCGGAGTCGGCGTCGTATGCGGTGGCGATGTTGGGATGGTTGAGCCGGGCTGCCGCGTGGACCTCACGGCGGAAGCGCGCAAGCGTGCCGGGCCGTGTAAGATAGGCAGGACGGATCACTTTCAGGGCCACGAGCCGGTTCATGACGGTGTGTTCGGCCAACCAGACGGCACCCATGCCCCCCTGGCCGAGGAGATGCTGCAACTGGTATCGCGGGTGGTTCATCAACTCCATCGGCGGTTGCGGAGGCGCTTCGTCAAGCGTGGGGTCACTGTTGAGCGACTGCGTTGGTCCCGCCGCGCGCTCGCGGTCGATGCGGGCCAAAGCGGTGGCCAAAAGGGTTTCGAATGCGTCGGGCGGTCTCGCGATGGAAAGCTGCTCGCGACATCGGTCGCACTCGGAAAGATGCGACTCAACGAACGCGGCATCGCACAGTCGCCCGGCGAGGAAGTCCTGAAGCTCAGCTGTGATGGGATGTTGCGTCATCATCAGGTACACGGGTGGAAAGTCTCCCCCAGAATACCGTCGCTGAGGAAAAGCTGTCGGAATTGGCCGATAGCCACTTTAGCCCAACTTCCGCAGTTCGCGGGCTTGGTTCGTTGAAAAGGCCTTGGAACTCGAGTTTCAGGCTCGCGAGTTGGCACTACATTTCGGGTTCGGCACGCACCCCTTTCGGCAGTTTCAGTCGCTGCGGGACGCTCAAGCC
>JBGSSZ010000064.1:0-3641 GCA_041736785.1 Limnoglobus sp. | reverse complement strand
CACGATACCGACGGCCGAGCCGATCGTCATGCCGCAGGAAGCCGTTGTTGAAACGCTGTTGCCGGCGGAACCCCTGGTGGTGGCTCCTCCGGTCCCGGAGACGCTGGTGCCCGGCACCCCGGTGGAAATGCCCGCGACGGCTCCGCTCGCCCCGGCAGCACTCCCCCCGGTTGAAGAGAGCAAGTAACCCCCGCGGATATGGGGACGAGGAAATTGGGGGACAAGGAGAGTCAGAGGATTCGTCTTCTGCTCTCCTTGTCCTGATCCGCAGACCACGGAACATACGACCGAAACTTGGACGCGCAATCATGCAACGAGTCGCCATCGTCGATCCCTCGGAATCCTCCCGCGAGTCGCTGCGGACGCTGCTACTCGGCGTGGATTTCGTCTGGCTGGAAGCGGAATGCGCCCGCTACGAATACTTCTCCGAAGTCCTGCTGCAGAGCATGCCCGACCTCGCGATCGTGGCTCTCGACTCCGACAAGACCCGCGCCCTGCAGATGATCAGTCAACTCTCGATGGAGCACCCGCGACTGCCCATCCTGACGATTTCGCACGATCACCAGGCCCTGCTGCAGTCGCTGCAGAAGGGTGCCAAATACTTCCTGACGCATCCGGTTCAGCTGGAAGATCTGCTGTCGGCGTTGCGTCGCTCACTGGGCGATTCGCCCTCGGCGTCGGAGTCCTCGGATTCGCAGCACGCCGTGGGTGGCTACACCAAGCCGAATCAGCCGTCGCAGATCATCGCCGTGCTCGGCAGCCGCGGCGGTATTGGCACCACGACCATCGCCGTCAACCTCGCCGCCACGCTGGCCACCGATCCCTCGAATGGCGTCGCGCTGCTCGATCTCGATCTCGCCCTGGGTGATGCCGACATCGCTATCGAAGTCAGCGGCATGGAAAACATCTCGATCGCCGACCTCGCCCGCAACATCGAGCGGCTCGACATGAACTACCTTCGGCGAGCTCTGGCCCGCCACGAAGGCACCGGACTCAGCATTCTTCGCCACCCGCTGGAAATTCACGACATCACAGTGATTCACGAAGTTCATGTGGAAAGAATTCTTAACTTGCTTCGCATCAGCTACACGCATCTTGTGCTAGACCTGAGCAAGACGTTGCAGCCGACGGATCTGATGGGCCTGCGAATGGCCGACAAGATTCTTCTCGTCTGCCAGTTGGAACTCAGCAGCCTGCGGAACGTGGTGCGGCTGATCCACTGCCTGAGTCTGGAGGAGGGCCTCGCCGAGAAGATTCATGTGGTGGTGAACCGCGTGGGCTCGGAGAGCATGGAGGAAGGGATCAGCCTGAAGAAGGCGGAAGAAGTGATCGGTCAGCCGATCTACTGGCAGATCCCGAACGATTCCAAGGCGGTGATTGCCGCGCGGGTGGCAGGCGAACCGCTGGTGAAGCACAATCCCAGGTGCCGCGCTCAGCAGAGCATCGGCACACTGGCGCAGACCCTGGCGGGTCGGCCCCTCGCCCATGTGAGTTCGCACAGTGCGGACCCGAAAAAAGGCTGGAGCCTCTTCAGCCGCAAGTGATCACTCGTTGAAGTTTGTCATCGTGAGGACTTGAGATGTCGCGTTTGCAGCAGGGGATCTCGAAGCTCAACAGCCTGTCGAACCAGGGCAACAGCGGTCTGGCCGGGTTGTCGCGCTTGTCGAGCCCGAGCTTCGGCGGCAGCAACGGCAGCGGCGGCAAAAACCTCGAAGAACTGAAACGCGTCATCCACAGCAAGCTCGTCGAGCGGCTCGATTTCAGCCGCGTGAAGGATCTCACCAGTGATTCGATGCGCCGCGATATCCGCCGCGTCATCGAGCACCTCTGCGATACCGAAAACCCGCTGCTCAACCGCATCGAGCGCGAAAAACTCATCGAGGAAGTCCTCGACGAAACGCTCGGATTCGGGCCCATCGAAGTGCTGCTGAAGGATCCGACCATCAGCGATATCCTCGTCAACGGCCCGAAGAAGGTCTACGTGGAACGTCGCGGCAAGCTCGAAAAAAGCGAAGTCACCTTCCGCGACAACGACCACCTGCTGCAGATTATCGACCGCATCGTCAGCAAGGTCGGTCGTCGGGTCGATGAGACGAACCCGATGGTGGATGCCCGTCTGCCGGACGGTAGCCGCGTCAACGCCGTGATTCCGCCCATCGCCCTCGACGGGGCCAGTCTGAGCATTCGGCGCTTTGGGGCGAACCCGCTCAAGCTCGAAGACCTGTTGAACTACAAAGCCTTCACGCCGGAAATGGCGATGCTGCTCGAGGCCTGCATCAAGGCCCGGATGAACATCATCGTCAGCGGCGGCACCGGCTCCGGTAAAACCACGCTGCTGAACACGCTGTCGAGCTTCATCCCGCAGGACGAGCGCGTCATCACCATCGAAGACGCCGCTGAACTGCAGATGCAGCAGGATCACATTGTCCGCCTGGAGACGCGGCCGGCGAACATCGAAGGCAAAGGCGCCGTGACCACTCGTGACTGCGTGCGGAATGCACTGCGTATGCGTCCTGAGCGCATTATCATCGGCGAATGTCGTGCGGGTGAAACGCTCGACATGCTCCAAGCCATGAACACCGGTCACTCCGGCTCGATGACCACGCTCCACTCGAACAGCCCCCGCGAGGCACTCTCGCGACTCGAAACCATGATCATGATGGGCGGCATCGAGTTGCCCATCAAAGCCATGCGGCAGCAGGTCAGTGCTGCTGTGGATGTGATCATTCAGGTGAACCGTTTGCAGGGTGGTCCGCGCAAGATCATCAGCATCACGGAAGTGATGAACATGGAGCAGGACGTGATCATCATGCAGGAAATCTTCAAGTACAAGCAGTTGGGCATCGACCAGAACGGCCGGGCGTACGGCCAGTTTGAAGCGACCGGTGTGCGGCCGACCTTCGTGCCCCGGCTCGAGCAAAAAGGCATCAAGCTTCCGTCGAACATGTTCGCGGAACGCGTGCTGTCCAGGGACTGAGGCGGAGTGCGGAATTCGGAATGCGGAATGAAAACATTCCCATTCGTTCCCAGGCTCGGCTTGGGGACGTGACCGCCCCGAAGCTCCCAGGCAGAGCTTGGGAACGAAGAAGGAACAGTGCGTTCGCAAGCCGAGCTTGAGAACGATGAATACTGGAGAGAGTGGCTATGAGTCCGATCATCTTGAGTCTGCTGATTGGTGCCCTCGTGCTGGGGGCGGTGCTGGCTGTCGCCTTTGCCTTTGTGGGCAAGGAGGAAGGCCGTGCCAACCAGCGTCTCGACGCCCTGATTGGACGCAGCGGCCGAGGCACGCACGAGTCCTCCGCCGACATGCTGCTCAAGCAGGCGATGAGCGAGGTCGACCGCAAGACCATCATGGATCAGCTCACTCCCGAGTGGATGAACTTTTCCAAGATGATCGAGCAGGCGGATGCGAACATCAAGCCGAGTGCACTGTTCGGTTTCGGGCTCGCCGCCGGGTTCGTGGCCCTCATCGCGGGGATCTGGCTCGTCAATCCGTACGTGGCCCCGTTCATGGCGATCGGCTGCTTCGTCGGCCCGTTCATCTGGCTGGTGATGAAGCGTAAGAAGCGGTTGAACGCCTTTGCTTCGCAGATGCCCGACGCGATGGAACTGATCGCCCGTGCATTGCGTGCCGGTCACTC
>JBGSSZ010000062.1:0-4440 GCA_041736785.1 Limnoglobus sp. | reverse complement strand
CGCGGCTAGTGGCAACATGAGCCAGCGGCCGGCCTTCACAGTCAACACCTCACCTCCTGCAGTGGGGCGGCACTTCTTGTCGGTTGGCGCCACAGATCAGTCCGATAAGGTCGCTCGGTTTTCCAACAGCCGACCAAAACTGGCGGCGCCCGGTGTGGGAATATGGTCTGCCAAATTAGGCGGTGGCCTACGCTCCGACAGTGGTACAAGCATGGCGGCACCACATGTGGCCGGCATAGCTGCAGTCTTGGCCGGGCGGATGCGCGCCTCGGGCAAGTTCGTGGATGGGTCTGCGATCCAGGCGCGGATTTTGGAGACCGCGGAGCCATTGGCAGAAAGTCCGGAAGACGTCGGGCGTGGTCTTGCTCGAGTTACAGAATGAGGGTCGGCGGTCAAACGGACGGTTTGGTACGCATCCCGGGAGGAACTGCAGACCATGCGGGGATGGGATTACTGATTTCGCCGCTGCTCGTCTTGACTTGTGCACACGTCGTTAACGCGGCGCTGGGCCGAGATCTAGCCTCCCAGGTGCGACCAATCTCATCAGATACGGTCGACGTACTTTTCCCATTCGCACTCGGCTCCAAACCGTTGAAGGCTCGCGTTGTAGACTGGGCACCCCCCAAAGAGTTCTCTGGTGACAGTGCATTGTTGGAACTGGAGCATTCTGCTCCAGCCGACGCAGGTTTGGGGACGTTCAGTGTTGTGGCACCCGATCAGCTAACTGGATCAAAAGTATCTGTTTTCGGCCAAGAGCGAGGCGGCGAAGTCGGTCGCCATGAGCCGGCTGTGCTCGCCAATCGCGTGTCAGGCGGCTGGTGGGAGATCGACGCGCGTCAGAATCCCGAATCGATCCGACCGGGCTTCAGCGGTGCCCCAGTGTTTGACGAGAAGCGTCGAGCGATGGTGGGAATCGTCACCCGCGTCTCCAAAGACCCAAAGCGAGGTCGAGCTTATATGATTAGGACGGAGCAACTGTTAAGCGATTTACCGGCACTGAAGGGGGAGCACAATCGCACATCATTCGGATCACAAATGGCCCTAAGGATCTTAACTGCGATCGTTTCGCTGATTTGCATTCTTTTCATAATGGAATCTACATCCAATCACGATCTTCTGGGCATTCCGTTCATCGCAAATAGCTCGGTTCTTGCTGGATATTTTGGCCTAATCCTGGTAGGTTTCTTGGCGCCAGTACTAGCGTGGCTTGCTTGGCGCCACGCCATGAGCTACCGCGCTCGGGCGTGGTACCAAAGGGTGCCCGCAATAGGATCACCAGATCCAGGGAGCAGCCTCGACAATTCGCGAGTTGTTGCAGCATTTACATTGGCACTGCTCTTGGGACTGCCAATCGGTTCGCAAGCTCACTTCTATCGGAACGCATTTGGGTGGTTCCGCGATAACACAGCTTACGCTATCATGATCTATGAAAGTGACTTTGGGATAAAGGCAAATGCTAGCGGCGACAGTTCGCGTGTTTGCGCTGATTCGGCGAAACGAATATGTCCTCATGAGGATGCCGGTCTTTGGAGTCTTGTCATTGGAGAGAACGGCGAATCGCCCTTTTGGGACAATCGTTATCACCTAGCTGATACGGGCAGGCCCGATCTTGTTGAAGGAGGACTTCCAAGCGTCACCTTTTGGCCAATCCTAGCACCGACAGTTCTGATTGCGCTGACGATCCTGAATTTGGTCTTCGCCGCAGCGACAATAGTCGACCTTTTTCTGCCACGGCGACTTAGGGTGTATCCAAGACTTCCTGTCCAGTCAGCTAAGGCAGCAAGAGTTGCTCCAACATGAACGATGGCAATGACATTGTCCGACTCCCTCTCGACGACGTGCTTCGTCCTTCTTCAGTCGTACTTGGCTCCGACGACTCGTCTGTAGAAGCCCTCCCACCAGAGGCACCACCAGCGGAGGCTTCCGGGGTTGCTCGTTCTTATGTCATTGATCCCGCCGGTGAACCGCAGGAGAAAGGCCGAAAGTTCTACGCAACCGACAGCGCTACTGGCGAGCGCTTTTATGTCGGCCAAGTGGCCGAATGGGGAAGCCGTCGTGGCCTATCGCGCCGCAGCGATGCGCTGCTGTATGACCGTCAAGCGGCCGAAGCTTCGTTTGGGCTTTGGGCGCATTTCATTTGGCCGACAGCCGTTGCTGAAAGTGGCGCCCGGCATATTGTCGTCAATGCATGGGACAGGGCGCATTTCACTTGGGGCTTCTATCAACTTGCGGCCCATACCGCGAATGACAACCTTATTCTGCTTATGCGTGAACTCGTTAAGCTACCTTCAGCGGCGGATTTCGTGCCTGACCTCAGTCTGCTGAATGGCCGCCTTGCAAAGCGGACTCCCGAAGGCCTTGCAACACTTGAGCGCGAGGAAGAGACACAAGTGGGTAGCAGAAAAGAAACGCAGCTACCCGATTTCATGACGTACATGAACCCCGACTCGCGTCGCCTCGATGAACGCGAAGTCGAGATGGCAGCTCGCATGGCCGCTTGGGCGCGGTCTGACGGTGCCGTGGTCGAGACCACGATTCGGGTGTCGATGCTCATCATGAGGCGCAAGCTGCGTGCCCATGTTGATCGTTTCGGCCTTATCGGCTGCAGACCTGAGATTGCCATATGGGTATCAGACATGTTCCACCAAGGCCGCGGCTCTTCGAACCAAGTGCGCGCAGCACTTGCTCTCCCTACCTTTGATCGCCAGATTGACGCGCTTTCTCGGATTGACACCACCGGTCAACATGCGGATCGGCTTGAAACAGTGAGCACCTGCATCGATCAACTTATCGCTTCGAACGTGTTTAAGGGCGTCAACATCGGTGACGAGGGCCTGGTTCCATGAATACCACGACAGTCCTCACACTGACGGCCTTTGTGGCCACGGCAGCAGTGTCGTCGTTGCGAGCCGAGACAGTCGCGGAAGTGCTGGCGGGAGCTGGTTCACACATCCTCGTCCAAGTTGACGTGCCTTTCGATGTCGTCACTGCTTGGATCGTCGCTGAGTTGCAACCATCCTATGAGGGCAGCGTCCCTGACTTCACTGACGCTCTGACGGACGATGCCATCAACTGGTTGGCCATACCGGGCCCGGTCATCGTTATGTCTGAGAATGGTACACTCGTCGCAGTTGGAACTGCATCCGGTTCCGTAAATGCGCGGGGCGAGCTGTTGTTTGCTGACGTGAGTGAAACCTTGAACCTCAGCGTGACGATAAGGGTGCAGGTCGCGCCGGAGCTGACTTCGGATTGGCAGATCTTTCCCAACGCGACAGCACAAGCTACCATCGATGAAGCGAGGGTGTCGCTCTTGGGCGTATTCGAACTGAGCTTGCGTTCGGAGTTGCAGGACGATCTCGACCGGAGTGTGCAGTCAGCCCTTGCCAGGGCTGAAGCGGAGTTGTCGGCCTCGAGCTTCTTGCGGGCCGAGGCTGAGAAAATGTGGTCTGGCGTTTGTAGAACTGACGGTGGCACTTTTGTTCGTCCAACCGGAATTTCTGCCTCGCAGCCACAAATCACCGAAGATGGCATCAGAGTCAGCGTGATTTTGGATTTCCGGGTCGAGACCGAACACAGCGTTTGCGGGGAGTTGCCAGCGACCCTCAGGCTGCTTGAGCAGTGACACAAGCACCGATAGGATCATGGAAAACCAGATCAACAAGGAGGGGATCGAAAAATGCCTGAGATAAATGTGTTAGACCAGGTCGATCATCTAACCGCTAGAGCGGCAAAACTGGATGTGGACGAGGGCGCGGCAGCCGGAGACGCTTGGCTCTTGACCCAACTAGGGAGGGAGGGGATGGCGGCAGCCGCCACAGTCGCTCCGACCGACGTGATGTTTGCTGCTGCATCGTCGGAAAGCGGAAATGCTGAAGCAATATCCTTAGGTAGTCGAATTCTACGCCGCCTCGAGCGACAAGCGCATGCAATACTGTGCGGTCAGGACGAACAAGATAAACAAGATCGAGCGGCACTGGGTTTATCTTCGGACGTGTTCGTATCTGCCGTGACGGTCGCCCTCACTGCTGGGCTGTCGGTGGGTCCGCAGGCAGCGGCGGTGGCGGCCGCTTTGATCGTCCGACGACTGGCCAAACCGACGGTGGAGGAAGCATGTGCATATTGGTCAGAACGACTTCCAGATTGAGTTGAAAACGGCCCGGAGGATTGCAAGATTGGTTGGGGAACCAGCTCTGGTTTCAGTGATATCAAGTCATTGATTCTTATTGGTTTTTTGATTTCGTAGGAATCGGCCGCTTTTGAGTCTGATTCAGAGAAGGTTCGACCGCAGTCGCGTTCCCTCCGCCATCTTCTCGCCATCCAGTATCCGGCCAATGAATTTGATACGCTCATCCATAACGTTACACTCCTTCCACGGCACCTCGCGTTCCTCCCGCAAAGGCCAAAAGTGTAACCTATGTCTCCGGAATAAAGTGTGACCCA
>JBGSSZ010000017.1:0-1517 GCA_041736785.1 Limnoglobus sp. | reverse complement strand
TGGGTCACGACGCTGCCGGTGGCCGCCGCGCTGGCCGGCGCTTTCGCCGTCATCCTGTGACGGCTGGGCCTGCCAGAGCAACAGCACGGAGAACGCCTTGAGAATTCTGCCGGATGACGAGCACAACAGCGCGCTGCTTCGAAAAGTGGCTGGCGTGGACGCGCTGACGGAGGCGACGGGCGCCCTGACAGCCGGACGGCTGCGTCCCCGGCCACATCTTCTACGGGGGGCCCCTGACGCCGCCGAGCGTGACTCTGACTACTTGCCGGTAGACGTCATCATCCCCGCACTCAACGAGGCAGGTGCGATTCGCAACGTGGTTCGCGCTGTCCTGAGCCAGGGTGTTCGCGGCGTATACGTAGTCGACAATGGCAGTGATGACGGAACAGCAGAGATCGCGGCACACGCGGGCGCGGTTGTCGTCGACGAACAGCGTCGCGGATACGGCGCCGCGTGTCTGGCCGGTCTTCGTGCGTTGCCGTCCGATGCGGGGATCGTCGTATTCATAGATGCGGACGGGAGCGACGATGTGAGGGCATTGGGCCAACTGGTCGCGCCCATCCGCGACGGCAAAGCGGACTTCGTGGTCGGATCGCGCGCTCTCGGTTTCGCCGAGGCGGGCTCCATGACGTTTGCCCAACGAATCGGCAACGTCATCGCCTCTGCGTGGTTGAGAGGCCGCTTCGGCCTTCCCGCAACCGATCTTGGACCCTTCCGTGCGATCCGTGCCAGCAGCCTTCGCTCCCTCGACATGGCCGACACGGACTACGGCTGGACCGTGGAGATGCAGATCAAGGCCGCCCGTGCGAAGCTGCGCTACCGCGAGGTGCCGGTATCGTATCGCCGGCGGGTCGGCCGCTCGAAGATTTCGCGAACAGTACGGGGAACGCTGGGGGCCGGTGTGAAGATTCTCTCGCTGCTGGCGCGTTACGATCTGCGCTCACGGTCGGGAGGATGAACAGCCGCGGACTGGCCCACCGTACACTGTGCGTTGTTTTCGTAGCCACCACCGGGCTCGCATATCTTGCCGCTGCGTCGCCTGCTGCAACGCGAGGCCTGCGATATGTCTTCGTGCATCTCGTACTTTCAGCCGTGATGCTTCTCGTCTGGGCCACCAGCCGGAACGTATCGACGAGCGAGTACCGCTGGACGCTGGCAAGCGGGCTTTTTGCGCGACTGTTTCTGCTCGCGTGTCCCTCGTTCACGAGCTTCGACATCAACCGTTACCTCTGGGACGGCCACGCCATCCTCATCGGGCTCGATCCGTATCGGCTCGCGCCGAACCAGGCGCCGCCAGCTCTGTTCGCCGGTTGGCAGTTCCCCGGCGTCGGCACCCATGTGGCGACCATCTATCCACCCGGTGCGCAGTCTGTTTTCGCTCTGTGCGCGCTTTTCGGTCCGACAGGCGCGTGGTGGGCGTGGAAGATCATCCTGCTTATCGCATCAACCGCGACCGTCGTCGTTTGTGAACGCCTCCTCGCGCGACGGTCGTGCCCACAACATCTGCCCCTGGTCGC
>JBGSSZ010000421.1:0-7879 GCA_041736785.1 Limnoglobus sp. | reverse complement strand
CGGTATCGCGAGCTTCTTGCCGTCAGCGACACACCCACGGCTATGACGGAGCCGGTCACTGTCTCGCTGACGGTGGCACTGGTCGGCATGGTCAAGGCGGGAAAGTCGAGTCTGGTCAATGCCCTGCTCGGCGAGGAGCGGGCCGGGGTCGATGTGGTGCCGCTCACGTCGGATGTGACGAGCTACGAGATGAAATCGGGCGATCTGCCGACGCTGCGGCTGCTCGACACACCGGGCTACGGCGTGAGTGGGCCCAGCGAGCGTGAGCTACACGCGGCGTTCCACGCGGCCAAGGACGCGGATCTGCTGGTGCTGGTGACGCCGGCCCGCACCGCTGCCCGCAAGGCGGATGTGGAGTTCGTCGCCAAACTCACGGCTGCGTTCGTTGCCGAGCCAGGGCTCCGGATGCCTCCACGGGTCGTGGCCCTGTCGCACATCGATCTGCTGACGCCTGCAGCTGAATGGCAGCCGCCGTATGACTGGTTGCACGGCACGCGCGTGAAAGAAGTCACGATGCGGGACGCGGTCGCCGCCGCGCAGGAGCAATTGGGCGAGGGCCCGATCGTGCCGGTCTGCACCGCACCGGAGCGCACGTTCAACGTGCACGACGAGTTGCTGGCGACAGTCGCCGCCCACGTCGATGCGGCTCGCGGAACCGCGGTGCTGCGGCTCTTCCAGAATGAGGGCTCGACCGGCCGGGCCCGCCGCGTGCTCGAGCAACTTGCCCGCACGGGCCGCGAAGCGCTGGGTGCGGTCTGGCAGTCGGTGAAGTCGCGCTGACAATTTGCGCCCGATTTTGCACACTAGATTGTGTGCAGCACCACGACCAGTTTGCCTCGAAGTACCTGCCCCACACGCGGCCGATCAGCGTCTGGCTGCCGCCGGGCTACGACCGGAACAGCGACGAACGATACCCTGTCTTCTACATGCACGATGGTCAGAATCTCTTCGACCCCGAGAAGGCGTTTGCCGGCAAACCGTGGCACGCCGGCAAAACCGCCGAGCGAATGATTCATGAAGGATCCGTGCGGCCGCTCATCATCGTCGGCGTGGGCAATACACCCGACCGCATCAAGGAATACGGCCCGTCTCGCAAGCGGCCCGGCGTCAGCGATCTCGCCAAGAACTATGGCCGCTTCCTCGTCGAGGAGCTCAAACCATTCATTGATGTGACTTACCGCACGTTCCCCGGACCGACAGAGACGGGCACCGGCGGCTCGTCCATGGGCGGGCTGATCTCGCTCTATCTCTGCCGCTGGCACTCCGGCGTCTTCGGCCGCTGTGCTGCAATCAGTCCATCGCTCTGGTACAACCGCGAAGCGTTTCTGCGCAGCGCGCACACCCGCACCGATTGGATGCAGCATTGCCGCATCTGGCTCGACTTCGGCGATCGCGAAGGACCGAACGCGGCGAGCATGAAAGCAGGTTTGCTGCGCACGCGGGAGATGGCGGCCGCGTTCCGCGATGCGGGCCTCGTGGACGATGTGAATTTCCACTACGAAGAGATCGCAGGTGCCGGCCACAACGAAGGCGCCTGGGCCGCACGATTCGATCGGGTGCTGAAGTTTCTGTTTGGCACGGAGAGTTCGTGAACTCCTTCCCACGCAGAGCGCGGGAACGAGGTTAATCCATTACCCCAATCGTTTGTCGCTTCCCAACTTCGTGTGCGACAGGTACCATAATCAACAGCCTGCCTACCGACATCTTGCGGATGCCTTCATGCTCGATCTTCGCTTTGGTTCACGCCGCGACTTTCTCCGCATCGGCTCGATCGGTGCGGTGGGGTTGCCGTGGCTGCTGCAATCGCAGGCCCAGGCGAAAGCCAAATCTGCGCCGGCAAAGTCGGTGATTCTCGTCTACCTCGGTGGCGGGCTCTCGCACCACGACAGCTTCGACATGAAGCCGGAACAGCCCGTGGAGATCCGTGGCAAATACAAGCCGATCAAAACCAACGTCAGCGGCCTGCAGATCAGCGAAAAGCTACCGCTGATGGCAAAGGAAATGGACAAGCTCACATTGGTGCGCTCCTGTTCGCACAACAACGATCACCATGAGACCGCCACGAACTGGGTCTTGTCGGGGCGCTTCGGTTCACCCTTCGGCGACTACCCCGCGATGGGTGCTGTGGCCGCACATCAGTTCGGGTTCCAAGGCTCGCTGCCGCCGTATGTCAGCATCCCGAAGAACCCGTCTTTCACTTGGGAGCTTGGCAAGAGTGCGTTCCTCGGCGGGCGGTTTGAATCCTTTCGCACGGGCGATCCAAACCGCAACGACTTCAAAATCGACGACTTGACAAGCACTACGGATGAGAAGTCCCGCAGCCGTCGCCTGACGCTGCGGCAGGCGGTCGACGGGCTGGCCAAGCGCGTCGAAGGCAACGACGCCATTGCCACGTACGACGAGTTCCAGCAGCGGGCGGCGCAGATGATTCTCTCGAAAGAGACACGCAACGCCTTTGCAATTGAGAAGGAATCCGACACGGTCCGCGAGCGATATGGCCGCACCACGCCGGGGCAGTCGATGCTCCTGGCCCGGCGGCTCGTCGAAGCGGGTGTGCGGTTCGTCACGGTCAACTACGGCGGCTGGGACCACCACGCTCTCATCGGCATGAGCCTCGACAAAATGCTCCCCGTGCTCGACCAGAGCCTGAGTGCTCTGACGCACGATCTGCACGAACGCGGACTGCTGAAGGAGACGCTGCTGGTGGTGATGGGTGAGTTTGGCCGTTCGCCGAAGGTCAACAAGGAAGCGGGCCGCGATCACTGGGGTCGGGCGGGTTCGATGCTCTTCGCAGGAGCCGGGGCCCGGAGCGGCACGATCCTCGGCAAGACCGATCCGCAAGGCGGGGCGCCGACCACGAAACCGATCGCCCCGGCGGACGTGGCGTACACGATTCTTGAACGATTGGGCATCGATCCACGCCAGACGCTGATGACCCCAGAAGGCCGCCCCGTCGAGGTCCTCGACCAGGGAAGTACGATTGAAGGATTGTGGAGCTGATCGCTACGCCATGATGTGCGGCAGCAGAGGCAGTGGTCTGCGTTCGGCCGGCGACAGATTCGGATCAACGCCCACGTAGACCACTTCCGCTTCGGTGACGGCAATGTTCTCTTTGCCGCGTTCGGCAATCACATTCACATGCATTGTGATCGAGGTGCGACCGATCCGGGTGACCGTGCAGACAAACCGTACCGTGTCGCCGACCAGCACCGGTTTCTTGAACTCGACTTTGTGCAGAGCGACCGTGACAAACCCCGCATCGATCCCGCCACGCAGCAGGATTTCCCGCCGGGCGGCGATCGACCCCGCAAGATCGATATTCGCCAGGATCACGCCTCCAAAGATCGTGCCATACGAATTGGCATCCTTCGGCATCATGGCGATCTGGACTGCGATGTAGCCTTCGGTCATGGTCCCAAGCCTGTGTAATGACGGCTATTCTACTGAGAAACATTCTGCGGATCCGGCACTCGGGCCAGCTTGAGAATCATCTCGCCAAACAGATCCGGCTGCACCAGCGTGATCGATCCCTGCTTGATCAGCTCCAGAATCGCAAGGAACAGGCCGATCAGCTTGATGCGGTAGTACGGCGGCGTGAACGCTTCGCGGAACGTCAGTGAGCCCTGCTCGCGAATGCGGGCCAAAAGCTGGCGCTCGTAGACCTCCTGCGGAGTGTCGTCGATGGTGATGGTCCGTGCCTGGAGCGCCTGCGTTTCGCGCATGAGCCTTGCGAAAGCACTGACGAGGTCCCAGAGTTCGACGGGTTTGAGCGGGGTCTCTCCGGGGGTGCCGTCGTCGGCGTCGATGCGGGCCAGCTTCACCGCCCGGGCGTCGGCCCGATTTTCCAGTGCCGCGGCCGCGTCCTTGAATTTGCGATATTCCAGCAGTTGCTTGACCAACTCACGGCGAGGATCGACCCCTGCCTCTTCTTCCGCCATCACTTCCACTGGCAGCAGGGCTCGACTCTTGATCTCCATCAGCGTCGCCGCCATCACCACAAAGTCTCCCGCCTGCTCGACATCGAGCAACTCCATCACCTGCAAGTGCTCGAAGAACTGGGTCGTGATCGCCGCGATGGGGATGTCGTGGATGTCCACCTCGTTGCGGCGGACGAGGAAGAGCAGCAGGTCGAGCGGGCCGTGGAAGCTCGAGAGGGCAACACGATACATTGTGAGGCCATGATAAGGAATTGGACAACCCACGGCTGACACGGTTCCCGCTGCTACGAGCCGGAAAGGTTAGCGACGGGGAAACTGCTGATACGAGCCGGAAGCGTCAGCGACGGGGAAAAGTTCTTTGCAAGACTGCGCCCGTCGCTGACGCTTCCGGCTCGTAAGTGTGCCCGAATTGGCAATGCGCTATAGCCGCTGAGGAGCCGATTGCTAAACTGACTCACCGATATTCAGAAGACCTTGAGGGTTGACCCAGTGTCCGTTCGCATTCGCATGAAGAAGATGGGCCGCACGCACCGGCACTACTTCCGCATTGTCGCCATCGACAAGCGCCAGCCGCGCGACGGTCGCGTGATTGAAGAGCTCGGCACCTACGATCCGCACCTCAAGGCCAAAGAGGACCGCGTGACGCTGATTCCGAGCCGCATCAAGTACTGGCTGAGTGTCGGGGCCCAACCCAGCGACCAGTGCCAGGTCTTCTTCACCAAATTCATGACGAAGTGGGAAGAGAAGGAAGCGGAGGCGGCGAAACCCAAGGCTCAGCAGACCGCCGAGCCCGAGGCCACCCCGGTGGCCTGACGCCAATGCGTTTCGATGTGCTGACGCTTTTCCCTGAGATCTTCGCAAGCTACACGAGCCAGAGCCTGCTGAAGCTCGCCATCGAGCGGGAACTCGTCCAAGTTCACACTTGGAACATCCGCGACTGGGCGAAAGGAAAGCACCAGCAAGTGGATGACCGGCCCTTCGGCGGAGGGCCCGGAATGGTGATGATGGCGGAACCGGTGGTCGACTGCGTGGAAGCCGTGCAGGCGAAAACCGATCCGGGCCGCGTGATGATGCTAACCCCGACGGGTGAGCGACTGACGCAGCGGGTGGTGGAGGAGCTGGCCCGCGAGCCGCGGCTGATCCTGCTCTGCGGCCGCTACGAAGGATTCGACGACCGCATCCGTCAGGTGCTCCAGCCCCGCGAGCTGAGCATCGGCGACTATGTGGTCAACGGCGGCGAAGTGCCGGCGATGGTGGTGATCGACGCGGTGATCCGGCTGGTGCCGGGCGTGCTCGGCGACGAGCGCAGTGCCGCCGACGACAGCCACAACGAAGACGGACGAATGGAATTTCCCCAGTACACGCGGCCCCGGGAGTACCGCGGCCTGACTGTGCCGGAGGTTTTGTTTTCAGGAAACCATCAAGCCGTCGCCCAGTGGCGCTCCGAACAATCGAAACACCGAACATAATCGAGAACTGACATGCAAAACCGCATCATGGAACTGGTCGAGCAGAAAGCCATCCGCAGTGACATCCCCGACTTTCGCATTGGCGACACCGTGGATGTGCATCAGAAGCTCCTCGACGGCGTGAAGGAACGCGTGCAGGTCTACACCGGCACGGTGATCGCCCGGCACGGCGGCGGGGCCAAAGAGACGTTCACCGTCCGCCGCACGGTGCAGGGCGAAGGCGTGGAGCGGATCTTCCTCGTCCATTCGCCGAAGATCGCCCGCATTGAAGTCAAGCGGGCCGGCATGGTCCGCCGGGCGAAGCTTTACTATCTCCGCGACCGTGTCGGCAAGCGGACCAAGATCCGCGAAGATTCCAAGCGGCAGGTGCAGCTCGACAAGGCGATCAAGGTCGCCAGCGAGAATGTGACCAAAGCGGCTCAGGAAGCGGCGGCGAAAGCCAAGAGCGAAGGCGGCACCAGCAAGCGTTCGGCAAAGAAAGCCGCCGCCAAGGAAGCCGCCGCCAAGGCGAAGAAGTAGTCCAGTCCCGCTCCCCTCACCCCCCGTTTCGGGGGAGAGGATGCCGATGGAACAGTTTTCACCGAAATACCCGTGGTGGCGACGCTGGTTCGGTCGCCGCTCCGAACGCGAGGCTGCCAGGTATCTCCGGCAGCAGCGATTTCACATCCTGGCCGTCAATCTCGAAGACACTCGCGGCGAAATCGATCTCCTCGCTCTCGACGGCGACACACTCGTGGTCGTGGAAGTGCGCTCCACCCAGAGTGCGGACATCGTCCGCGTCATGGAGTCGGTGGACCGCGCCAAGCAAAAGAAACTCACCGACGCCGCGACGCGGTATCTCGGTCGCAAGAAGCTGCTCGGCAAAATCAATCTACGATTCGACATCCTCGCCATGACCTGGCCATCGGATGCGAAATCACCGACGATTCAACACATTCGCGACGCTTTTCCGGCTGTCGGACGCTTTCAAATGTTCAATTGATCGCAGTTGGACTGCGAATTGCTTATCCATTGCCATAATGAATATCTCCGCTCTCCCGTTCAGTTCCCACATCCGCTATGCGGGCTCGGTGCTCGTTGAGGCCTTTCGCGGCTTCACGCGGCACAAGTGTACGCGGCTCGGTGCGGCACTCGCGTTCTACACCCTGCTCTCGCTCTCGCCACTATTGGTGGTGGTCATCGCGGTGCTCGGCGCGATCTACGGCGACGACGCCGCCCACGGAGCGATCACGCAGCAGATCGAAAGCCTCACTGGCGAAGAAGGTGCCCGCGCCATCGAGTCGGTCGTTGCCAATGCCCGTCGACCGTCGCACGGGATCATTGCCTCCGCGATCGGTGTCGTCATTCTGCTGGTGGGTGCGTCGGGTGTATTCGTCGAGTTGAAAGGTGCCCTCGATACGGTTTGGGAGACGCCCGACGTGCCGAGCCGCGGTCTGGGTCTACGCGCCCTGGCTCGCGAGCGACTGCTGGCGTTTGCCGCCGTCGCGGGCATGGCGTTCCTGCTGCTGGTCTCGCTGCTGTTCAGTGCCTTCCTCTCCGCGATCGGCAATCATCTTGCCGGCTTCGCAGTGAGCGAAACGCTCTGGGCCACAATCGCCAATGCCACGATTTCCTTCCTTCTCACGGCTGCCATGTTTGCGATGATCTTCAAGTTGCTCCCCGCAGCCCGGCCCAGCTGGCGACAGGTTGGCTTCGGTGCGATCATCACAACCTTGCTCTTCATGCTCGGAAAGTACCTCATCGGCCTCTATCTCGGCAGGGCAGCGATTGGCTCCTCCTACGGCGCTGCCGGGTCTCTTGTGGTCTTGCTCGTTTGGGTTTACTACTCCACGCAGATTCTTCTCTTCGGTGCCGAACTCACACGTTCTGGAGCGTTGGTGCGATCCCGTCAGAAGGCGAAAGACGAGCTGGCAACCCGACGCAAGTGACAATCGGCATCGTCGTGCCGAACGCCGCGCACCGGTGATCACAGAGCCTCACGGTCTGGTGCATACACTGCGACTTTCTTATACATGACAAGGCTTGCGGCTGCATCGAGTCAACGAGCCACACCTTTGGCACGCACTGTGCAATACATGAATTCGGCGGGATGAAAAGTCACAGGTTGAGTGGGCGACAACCTGTGACCAACATCCCGCCATTTTTCTGCGCGCGGGTTTACTTCGCGGGGCATCGCATCGGCACAAATCATGCAATCACAACATCCATACAGGCTGCGGCACTTCGCCGCGGATCACGAGTGATTTTTCACCGAGGAGCAGTGATGACAACGACACGCAGCAAGACCACAGTGGGTGTGTTCAACACGCGGGCCAAGGCTGAGCAGGCGATTGCCGATCTGCGAGCGGCAGGCTACCGCGACGACCAGATCGGCCTGGTGGGCAAGAACTCCACCGGCACAACAGTCCGCACCGATGGGGCGGGCGAGGACAACGCGGCCGAAGGTGCTGCCGTCGGAGCCGTGGCCGGCGC
>JBGSSZ010000005.1:0-14773 GCA_041736785.1 Limnoglobus sp. | reverse complement strand
CCAACACTTGAACCGTCGCGCTATTCTGTTCGCTCAAACCATGTGAAATATCCGGGCTAGTCGAAGGCGGTTTTTCTGTTCCTGGTGCCGGGGAGGGTGGTCGTGATCGAGGTGAAAAACGGGTTCATTGTCACAATCATTGACACAGTCGACTGTGTCAATGACCGACACTCGTTGTAACCTGTTCTGTTTTCGCAGCTTATAAAAAGGCGAAAATGAAAACGGGAGTGGATGGGAATCGAACCCACCAGACGCTTTGTTCAAGCGTCTCACCGGTTTTGAAGACCGGGGCCGGCACCAGCCGTGCTGACACTCCCAAAGACTCAATCCTCAACTCACCAGCGCGAAGAACAACTCTTCCAAATTCTCCTGCCGGTGCTCGACACGAAGGTGGTCGAGCGTGCCAGCGGTCACGATGCGGCCGCGGGCCATGATCGCGACGCGGTCGCAGAGTTTCTCCACCTCGCTCATGATATGTGTCGAAAAGAGGATCGTTTTGCCCCGGCCGCGAAGCTCAGCGATGTTCTTGAGCACCGCACGCTGGACAAGCACATCGAGGCCGTTGGTCGGTTCGTCGAAGATCAGCACCGGCGGATCGTGGACGATGGCCCGCGCGATCGACACCTTCTGCTTCATCCCCGTGCTGAGCTTGCCCCCAACGACGTCACGAAACTCGTTCATCTGAAAGGAGTCGAAGAGTTCTTCGAGACGGTCCTTGAGTGCGGGCCCGGCGAGGCCGTAGAGGCGACCATAGTACTCGACCATTTCCCATGCGGTCATGCGGTCGTAGACGCCGGTGTTGGCACTCAGGAAGCCCACATGCCGGCGGACGTCTGCTGCCTGCGAGCGAGTGTCGAACCCCGCCACGGACGCGAAGCCGGCGGAGGGCTGCAGCACGGTGCAGAGCATCCGCAGCGTGGTCGTCTTGCCGGCACCGTTTGGTCCGAGCAGACCGAAGACCTCGCCCGGCTCCACCTTGAACCAGACATCTTCGACCGCGTGCGCGGAGCCAAAAGATTTTGTCAGGCCTTCCACTTCGATCATGCCGGCTCGCCTTTCCAGCGGCAGTAGTTGCGCCAGTTGGCGTCGGAGATCGGGAACGGATCGAACGGCTGCCCCTGCAGATAGAGCCGTGCGAGACCGCTTTCGGGTACACGGCTGATCAGCATCGCGTCGCGTTCGATCATGATCGCGTCGCCGGAGACGGGATCGGCCAGGAACGCGTAGTCGTCTGCCAGCAGTGCCTGGATCGGCGGGTCGCTGGGGAGATCGAGGGCATTGGCATCTTCTTCGGGCACACCGTCACGGATGTCGGCTGCCATGTCGCGTACATAGGCCATCTGGGCCCGGCTCGGCCGTTCGACAAACGCCCGCCGAAGCTGCAGATAGGCGGAGAACTGATTCCACGCCGCCCACATCGACCAGACGCCGATGAAGAGCGAGATCGGGCTGATGGCTCCCGGAATGATCTTCTGCCAGACCAGCAGCAGGCGGATCAGGATCGACCCGCCGAAGATCAGGTTGACGAGCGAATCGACCAGCACGCATTCCACGCTGGGTGCGAGCTTCTTCCAGAAAAACACCAGCAGTTCGAGGAGCGCGAGGCCGGCCTGCACGAGGAAGATCGGGTGCGTGGGGCCGAGGAATTTGAAGGACAGGAACGAGATGAAGCCGAAGATGCAGGCACTGAAGAAGGAGTGCCCCGCGGAGGCCTGCACCGCCCGGCAGACGTGCCGGTAGGCGTTGACACGCTGAAAGGTGGACTTGAGTTCGTCGCGATCCATACCGCCCCCGATGGTTGCATTGACCAATTGTAGTTAACTTGGGTAGCGTGTCTCACAAGACCGAAGTGGGTCATGGTAATGAAACTGATCTCAATCGCCGCATTCTCTCTGCTTGCCGGAGCCGTCAGTGCTCAGACCGCGATTGGTACTGGAGATGCGAAAGTTACCAGCAAGAATTACAACCTTCGGAAGGCGCTCAGTGCCAAAGGCATGCAACGCAAAGCTACCGACATGGATGGCGTGGTGCGTCTGATTCTCCAGCAGACATCCCTGAAGAAATTGACAGGTGCGGAAAACGAACCACGGATCATCGAAATCGACCGCTTCAATCTCGAAATCCGTGCGACTGCCAAGGCTCACGCCGAGATCACCGGACTACTCCAAACGCTTGAAGGCGTAGCTGATCTCGCTATCGACATCAGAGTTGAACTCATCGAAATCGATCCTGCCGAATTCGAGAAGACCGTGAAGCCGTTGTTGGTTCAAACCACTGGCCGGACCGATTCGCCGTTGTTTAATCTGCGTACAGCGACGGATGTCGATGCCGCAACGACATCTCAGCATGCCGCAGACAGGATTCTGAAAGCCGGCAAACTTCTGCAAAAATCGACGGAGCGCTACACGAATGGAATTGCGACCACGTTTTCCAAGCGTCATCTGCTCAGCACGTACAAACTTCACGAAGCCGAGAAGCAGCAGGTGTCAGAGACGCATGTCATGAAAGAGGGTTATCAACTGGTTGGGATTGCTGAGTGCTCTACGGATCGCAGAGTAGTGCGACTCAAGCTCACAGAGCAAGCGGCAGAACTGGTGCATATGAAAGAGCGGAAAATTGAAGGGCTCGGCGCAGCCGGTGTACTCGGCATGCAACAACTGGGACCGGAGATCGCGGAATACGGCAGCACGGGTTCCCTCGACGTCGACGATGGCGGTGCGGTCATGTTCCGTCTGGCTTACACAACAAGCAGCAAAATCTGGGTCGTCATCCTTCGCCCGATCATTTTCATTCAGGCGGAGGAAAATGCACGAAAAGGCCTCGCTCCATAAGGGCGAGCTAGCGGTTCACGCGGCAACGCCTGCGGTATCAATCAGTTCATAAAAAACGTTCCGCTGCCGTGGCTCCCAGCCGGCTTCGCGGATGCTGCGTTTGATGTCGTCGAGTGTCAGGGAATGCACCGTGCCGGCACTGGCGACGACGTTCTCTTCGATCATCAGCGAGCCCATGTCGTTAGCTCCGAAGAAGAGGGCGACTTGGCCGATCTTGCCGCCCTGCGTGACCCACGAGCTTTGGATGTTGGCGATGTTGTCAAGATAGAGCCTTGCGAAGGCCTGCATCCGCAGATACTCGAACGATCCGGCTGCGGGGGCGTCAGACATTTTGTGGCCGGGCTGCATGGTCCAGCAGATGAACGCCGTGAAACCGCCGGTGTCATCCTGGAGGCTGCGGAGTCGGTCGAGGTGCTCGATCCGTTCGGTGTCCGTCTCGATGTGGCCGAACATCATCGTGCAGGTACTGCGGCCTCCGAGTTCGTGCCAGGCACGACTGACGGCGAGCCACTCGTCGGTGAGGGCTTTGCCCTTGGTCAATTCCTTGCGGACGCGGTCGACGAGGATTTCGGCACCGCCGCCGGGGAGGCTGCCCATTCCCGCGGCCTTCAAACGCGATAGCACTTCTGCGAGCGGCAGCTTGTTGATCTTGTGGAAGTGCCACAACTCCGGCGGGCTGAACGCGTGCAGGTTCACGCTGGGGAATCTCGCCTTCAAGTCGCTGAGCAGTTCCTCATACCACTCCAGTTTGAGTGACGGGTGCATCCCACCCTGGAGCAGGATCTGATCGCCGCCGAGGGCGACTGTCTCCTCGATTTTGGTGTAGAGTTCGACGCGCGGAATCACATAAGAATCGACATCGCCGGTCTTGCGGTAGAACGCGCAGAAGTCGCAGACGGCGGCGCAGACATTCGTGTAGTTCACGTTGCGGTCGATGTTGTACGTGCGATACGGCTCGGGGTGGAGCCGCTGTGTGACGGCGTGAGCGGCGCGGCCGAGCTTGTGCAGGTCGCGGCACTGCATCAGTGCGATGCCGTCGTCGAAGGTGAGTCGCTGGCCGTCAGTGGCTCGCGACAGAATCGAATCGATGCGATTCACGGGGATACTCCGCAGGTGCGAGGCCGAGTTCAGCCGCGTGGCGATGAAAGCGCTTGAGGCCTTCGAGTTCGGCGGGGCCGAGGTCGTAGCGAATGATATGGCTCAGATAGCGGCGGCAGAAGCCGGGATCGAGGTCGAGCATCTTTGCTTCGCGGGCGGCGATCGGGCCGACGTTCGCCAGACCAAGTCGTTTGGCGGTGTGAAATGCCATGGTGGTGTCATCGTCGAGTTCGAAGCCATCGCGGACGGCCCAGAGGGCGAAGACCATCGGCAGGCCGGTCCACTGGGTCCACTCTTCGCCGAGGTCCCAGGCGTGTGGGAAACCGGGGAGGCAGGCCTTCATCGCGCGATCACCGATGAGCAGGACCGCGTCGGTGCTGACGTCGTCGGCTGGCACCTCGATGGGCAACTGTCGCACCAGAGGCGAAAGGCGATGCCGCTTAGCCAGCAGGATCAGCGTGAGTGCGGCACTGGTCCGCGAGCCTTCATCGAGGCTGACGCTGCGGATGGCCTCCATCGGCACTCGACTGAAGAGCGTCACACTCAGCACCGGGCCGCGGCTACTGATGCTGATATCCGGTACAAAGGAGTAGCTTTGGGCCCGCAGGTATTCCACGACTGGAATCAGGCCGATGTCGAGTTCGCCACGACTCATCTGATCCGCCAGCCGGCTGGGCAGATCGAGCGACAAGTCCACATTGGCATCCAGCCCTTCGATCAAAGGCTTGGAATTCAGATAATTGACGGCCCCGACCTTCATTCGTGGTCCTGCACAATGCTGATGCCGAAACACGCTCCCTGACGGTGGCGTCTCGTGATGATATTAAAACCGCAGTCCCCGCGGCGGCGCAACGAAAACGCCCCGCGAGTTTCGCGGGGCGTTGAGCGTGGCACAAGCCATTCTAGTTGCAGCAGGGCACACACACCGGCACATAACGCTGCACGCACACGCTCACCGTGTACGGCTCCATCACGCACTTCTGCACCGGTACCATCTTGCACACCTGATACTGCTCCATGCGGCAGGTCGTCCGCGGCACATACCGCACGCACGTCTGCGGCACGCACTTCGTGATGTAGCTCCGCACACAACGGGTCCGCGTTTCAGGGACCATGCGGCAGGTCGTCACCGGAATCTGGCGGCAGTGCGTCTCCGGCACGCACTCCGTATAGCAGCGACGCTCGCAGCGCACTCGCGTCTCGCACTCCATCCGGCAGGTCGTATACGGCACGCAGCGCACCCGCTGCTCCGGCACCGTGTAGCACCGCCGACGCGTCTCGTAACGCACATGCTGATCCGTCACCATGCGGCAAGTCGTGTACGGAATGTTCACGACCTTCGTCTCGGGCACTGTGTAGCAGCGGCGACGCGGGATGTACCGCGTGTGTGTCTCAGGCACGAGCCGACAGGTCGTGTACGGGATGTTGCAGACATGCTGCTGCGGCACCTTGTAGCAGCGCTGACGATTCACCATGCACGTGTGTGTGTCGCACACCATGCGGCAGGTCGTGTACGGAATCTGGCAGACGTGCTCCTGTGGCACGCGATAGCAGCGCGTCTTCGTCACGTAGCAAGTCTTCGTCTCGGGCACCATGTGACAGGTCGTATAGCACTGCGGCTGCATCTCCGTGTAGCACACCGTGCGGCAGACTGGGACCTGCACTGTGGTGCAGACCGGCTTATGCACATAGTGCGTCTCGCAGACCGTGCGGCATTCCTCCTGCGGCACCCAGACCTTGCGGCAAACCGTCCGCGACGGGCACTGCACCTGCTGCTGCACCACCGGGCCGGGGCAATAGCGGCTCGTGCACGTGCAAGGATCGAACACGCACGTGCCCGGCATGCGCACGCACTGCGTGATCACCGGACCGGGAATTTCCTCGACCTGCGTGTCCCAGCGACCGCTGCAGACCTTTACGATCCGCTGGGTCGTCACGGGCTCGCACACATAATGGACGCGGCTCTGGGTCACATAATCGACTTCTTGTCGGGTCTTCTGAATCGGCACCATCCGCGTGTGGGTTTGCGTCACTGGTCGCATCACGGTGTAGCACTGCGGGACTTGGTACTGCTGCGTTTCAGTACGCCAGGTCGTGTAGCGGTGCTCGCGGGTGTGCTGTTCGTAGACAGGGCGTTGTGTCGTGTAGGTCACGGGCACCTGGTAGGGCTGAACGACCGTATGCCAAGTCGTGTAGCACTGCTGACGGACGTGGTGATCGACGACTGTGCGGTTGAGGGTGTAGTTCTGGGCTTCGACCCATTCCTGCACCATCGGGCGATGCACCGTGTAGCACTGCTGGCGGACGTGCTGCTCGTAGACGGGCCGCTGGGTGCAGTACGGGATTGCCACCTGATATTCCTGCACCATCGGGCGATAGACCGTGTAGGGCACCTGCCGCACGTGCTGTTCGTAGACAGGGCGTTGCACGGTGTACGGGATGTTGACGGTGTATTCACGGGTGACGGGCCGGTTGACAGTGTACTGCTGAGTCTGATAGTGCGTCTCGTAGCAGGGCTTCTGGACGGTGTAGCACTCGACGCGATCGACGGGCTCGCAGTATGTGCGATTGACCGTGTAGCACTGGGCGTCCATCACGGTTTCGTAGACGGGCCGACTGCAGGTCTGCGTCTGCGCCTGATATTCCGTGCGCGTCACGGGCCGGTAGCGGACCTCGCAGCGCTGCTCGGTCACGGGCTGATATTGCACCGTGGTGGCCGGGCATGGCGTGCACTGGCTGGCGGTCAGGCAGGGCCGCGGGTAGCGGCAGAGACCGCAGTGCGAGGCCTCGGCCAGTGCCGAGAAGCCGAAGAGTGCCGCAAGGGCATAGACGATCCGTGGCATGACCATGTCTCAGTCATTGCGCTCATCCGTGATAGGGTCACAAGCGCCGACTCCGCGGCGCATTCCAAAGAAAGTCTGCCCGCAAATGCTCCGCAGTTCCACTCTTTACAGGCCGAGCGGGGGAGTTTCCCACTCCCCGTGTACGGAACAATCCGCAGGCGCGGTACAACAGTGCTACATGAGCCATCCGAGCTTCGACCGCGACGAGTGCATCGAGCAGGCCTACTTCTTCCGCGTGTTCCGGGATCGGATGGCGGAGCAAATGCCGGCACAGGAGATTCTGTCCCGCATCGACGAGGAACTGCTGAGCACGACGAAGCTGCCGATGGCGGTGCAGTTCCTGGCGGCGGAGATCAAGCACACCGGGTTGCTCGCCAGCGGGTTCTCCCGCCTGCCGCATTACTTCACGCCGTTCCAGGCGTTCATGATCCGCCAGAGCGAGGAGGAAAAGAAGAAGTTTCCCACCTCAACGGCCCTGCTCTTCCTCGAGCGTGAAGCAACTTACAAAGCAAGCGGACCCACACCAGCAGGGTTGTTCGTATACCACTTCGAGACCATCGCCCGCAACAAGCTGGGGTACGACGACGGTCTCAAAGCGTCGGCCGCGGATCCTTTCTTCGACGCGGACTGGCGTGATTACATCGACATGGTCCGCCGGCAGGTGGGGACGTTCGACTTTGCCGACTTGGTCTATCTGCGTTCGCAGCAGTACGTCGCCGATCAGCGTCGCAAGCAGCCGGACTATGTGCCGCCGGTACCGGCACTGTTCGCGGACAAGGAAGGGAAGATCGCCAAGGCGAGCCGTGGCCGCGATCCGCTGTTTCTGTTCGCGGCGCTGCAGAGGCAGTTGGGCTATCCCGAGGTGCCGCGGAGCCTGCCGCAAGAAGGGATCTGGAAGGATCTCGGCATCATGAAGGTGAAACTGCGGGAGTTGGAGTCGCGGCTGAAGATGGCCGAGAGCGAGATCCGCGGCAACTTCGACCCCACACAATTCGGCAAGCCGGAGCTACTGCAAGACGACGACTGAATGGGTCCGGCTGTTGGTAGCCGCAGGCTTCAGCCTGCGGAGTAGAGAGACAGCCGATTCCGCAGGTTGAAGCCCGCGGCTACCAGAATGAGAATTGACTAGCCTCACGCGCCGGGACGCACGCGGCTGAAATTCTGCAGCACGTCGTAGAGATCATCGCTGATCGCAACTTCGTCTTCGAGAAAATCCTTCAGCCAGGTGAAGTTGCGGCGGTGGGCCATCTCGACGATCGGCAGCAGGTCGCTCAGTCGCACGCGGACGCTCGGCTCCGGTGCGAAGAGATCGTCGTAGGATTCGTCGGCGTTATAGACTTTGAGTCGTGCGGCCATGATGAGTCCTCCTTCGGGTGCCGGCTGGCAAACCCCCGCGAGCCGGGACGACAGCCTCGCATCCCCCGATGGACGCTGTCGGTATTCGACTATCGACCACCACGGCGACGACGTTGAGGCGGAAATTGGGGGAACTGCCGGCGGCTGCGGTAAGCATGGTAAGATGTTCCACGTCGGGACTCTCTGCCGCCGAAATCCGTGCGCGGATTGAAGAGATTTCCTTGAGGAACCGGCCTGCATGACTCACACCTATGCGATCCTCGGCAGCGGCGCGTGGGGCATCGCCATGGCCGTCTACCTGCAGAATCTCGGGCACAGCGTCCTGCTGCACTGCCCGCGTGGAGAGACTGCCAGACTCCTGACTGCAAGCCGCCAGCGCCAGGCACTACTCCCCGGCATCATCATCCCGGCCGAGATCGAGATCACCGAAGCGATCGACAGTGTCAATGAGATGGACCATTGGCTGATCGCAGTGCCGACGAAATTTGTCCGCGATCTGGTGAAGCAAATCAACAGCCATGCGATCAGCCCAAAGCGCGGCCTGATCAGTTTGTCGAAAGGCGTTGAGATTGGCACGTTCGCTCGGCCCACGGAGATTCTGGCTGAGAGTCTGCGCTGTCCGATTGCCGTGCTCAGTGGGCCGAGTCATGCGGAAGAAGTCGCTCGCGGGCAGCCGACGTCACTGGTCGTGGCGTCGTCTGACGCAAGCTACGCAGCGGAGGTGCAGGACTCCCTGGGGAGCGATCGCTTCCGCATCTATACCTCGACGGACCCCGTGGGAGTCGAGCTGGCCGGGGCGATCAAAAATGTGCTCGGCATCGCGGCAGGTGTGGGAGATGGTTTGGGCTTCGGCGACAACGCCAAGGCGGCACTTCTGACCCGCGGCATTGTGGAGATGACGCGCTTTGGTGTGGCCCATGGCGCGGACACCGCGACCTTTTCGGGGCTCGCCGGGCTTGGCGATCTCATGGCCACCTGCTTTAGCCGTCATGGCCGCAACCGCCGGGCGGGTGAACGCATCGCTCAAGGTGTGCCGATCGCGGAGATCCTCAGCGGGCCGCAGATTGTCGAAGGCTACTTCACTGCGAAGAGCGTTCATGAACGCAGTGTGGTGCTGGGCCTCGACATGCCGATCGTACGGAGCGTGTATGAATTGCTCTATGAGGGGAAGCCGCCGGCTCAGGCGGTGAAGGATCTGATGACGCGGCGCCAGCGACATGAGCCGGAAGCGTGAGCGGCGATTGATTCCCAAAACGACCAACGCCCGCGTCTTGCGACGCGGGCGCCAGTATGCAAATTGCATATAAGTCAGGCGGCTGTGCAGACAGTCACCCGTCTGCGGCTGTCAGCCAGCCGCCACCAACAAACCTTGGTAACACGAACTACTCAAGAGATCACCTCCTTCATGCAAAGCCAAGCTCCGGATTCCCGGTTACTTGCGGGGATCCTCGGCGGATTGCCCATCGTGCCACGGACGCACGACCCATGACAGACTATAGCCACGGAACCGGGCAAAAATCAAGAAGGAAAATCCGAAATTCTTTGTGACCGCATTCAGTATTTCGCCAAGTCGCTGGCCTGCATACCCAAGCTCTGCACCACATTCGCGGCCCCGTCGGCCATGAACTTGAGTTCGCTGCCGACGGCGACCAACTGCCAGCCCGCGGCGATCCGCTTCTTCGCATCCCCGGCAGTGAACGTGTGCAACCCGGCCGCGATGCCGAGACGTTTGCAACCGTTGAGGATGTCGGTCAGTGCCTGTTCGAATTCTTCCGGGCTCGGAGGCTGGCCCTGCGGGTCGCGCATGGAGGCCATGAGATCGTTTGGACCGACGAAGACCGCATCCACGCCGCCGACGCCGAAGATGTGATCGAAATTCCTCACCGCGTCGATGTGCTCGCACTGCAGGATCACGGCCAGTTCGCCGTTGGCTTGCGCGTAATAGTCGCCGGGGCTGGCCGCGAAGTTCAGGGCGTGCACGCTGCCGCCCACCGAGCGCGTGCCAGCCGGCGGATAGAGGCAGGCACTCACCGCGTCGAGCGATTCCTGCCGCGTGCAGACCATCGGCACCACCACGCCGTAGCCACCGTTGTCGAGGATGCGTTTGATGTGGTCATGGCGATTGCTCGGCACGCGGGCCAACGGCACGCAGCCGGCATCTGCGATCGCACCCAGCAAGTGAGCGGTGCTTTCCATCCCCGCCAGCGAATGCTCGACATCGACGCATAACCAGTCGAACCCGCTGCGGGCGAGGAACCGGGCCGCCGTCAGCGATGCGAGCGACAGCCAGGTGCCCACCGCGGGCTGGCCCGATTTGAGAAGCTGCTTGACGCGGTTTCGACGCATGATGATCCCGGTGTCAGTCCATCTTGCAGAGGCGTTCCCAGAGCAGGATCGCCGTCACGGTCTTGGCATCTTTGATCTCGCCGCTCAGCACCATCCGCACGGCGTCGTCGAGCCGCACTGTAACGGGCTCCAGGTCTTCGTCTGCTTCCGGTGCGGCTGCACCCGCGGTCAGTCCGTCGGCGAAGAAGAGGTGCAACTTCTCGTCCAGCACGCCAGGCGAGGCATAGAGGAAGCCTTTTGAGGTCATCGTCGCCGCGGTGTAGCCGGTCTCTTCCTGCAACTCGCGACGGGCGGCTGCCTCCAGATCCTCGCCCGGCTCCAGCGTGCCCGCGGGGATCTCCCAGAGTGTCTCGTCGATCACGAAGCGATGGTTTCGCAGCAGGCAGATGTGATCGCGGTCGAGGATCGGCAGGATCACCACAGCTCCAGGGTGGAAGATCATGTCGCGGCGGATGGTCTCACCACGCGGGCCACTACTCACATCCTGTGCCACCGTGATCCGGCGGCCGCGATGAACGATCTCCCGCGGCATGACTCACTCGCTCATTGTGGCAATCTTCCACTCACGCTGATAAGATACGTTTGTCCCCGCCGCGGGCCACGGAGTCAGGTGCGGTATGCGCGATCCTCTGAATTGGGCCTTGCCGCTCTTCCGAATCTTCGGCATCGCGGTCCGCCTCCACGTCCTCTTCCCGGTCATCACCCTCGGCCTCTTCCTGCGGCTCTACTACGACACCGGCAATACCTTCAGCGGTGGCGACCTCTTCGCGTTCATCGTCGTGATCCCGTTCGTGTTGATTCTGCTGCACGAGTTTGGTCACTGCTTCGCGGCCCGCTCGGTCGGCGGCAGCGCGGATCAGATTCTCATGTGGCCGCTCGGCGGGCTGGCGTTTGTCAACGTCCCCGAGACACCACGCGCCCACGCCATCACCACCATTTGGGGCCCGCTGGTCAATCTCATCATTTGCCTCGGGTGTTCTGCGGCATTCCTCGCCGGCGGCTTCTCCCCACTCGGTGCATTCAATCCCGTCGCCAATCCGTTCACGACCCACATCAGCAGCTTCGATGGTCGCACCTTTACCAGCCACTACGAGACAATCTACTATCCCGTCGGGTCGACTGTCGCCGTCGCTCCTGCCAGCCTTGAGCGCCGCTCCGACGGCAGCATCATGGTGAAGGGTACGGACCGCGTCGTGACGCTGGCCCAAGCTCCGGGCTGGGTGGTCTGGACCTGGCGTGTCTGCTGGATGAGCTGGTGGCTCTTCCTCTTCAACATGCTCATTCCCGCATATCCGATGGACTGCGGGCGACTGCTGCACGCCTTCCTCTGGCAGCGCACCGACCACCGCACCGCGAGCATCACCTGCGGCTACGTCGGTTACGGCACCGCGTTCGTCATGATGATCGTCGGCATCGCCACCAACGAATCGATTCTGCTCATGCTGGCGATGTTCATCATCATCGAGTGCTACCGCGTGCTGAATAGTGAGATGAGTGAAGCGGGGGCCTTCGGCTATGATTTCTCACAAGGCTACACGAGCCTCGACCGTGATGAGCCGCCCGCCGTCAAGCCGCGGAAGCAGGGCATGTTCAAGCGTTGGCTCATGGCCAGGCAGGTGCGCAAGCTCAAGAGCGAGCACGACGAACGCGTGGCCGACGACGCCCGCATGGATGAATTGCTCGAAAAGATCGCCCGCAACGGCAAGCAAAGCCTCACCGAGGAAGAGCACCGCTTCATGGTCCGTTTCAGCGACCGCTATCGCAATCGGTCATAGCTACCGCCAGCGGAAGTACCGCAGCGCGATCGCGAACGCCGCCACACCCCAGGCCGCCAGCACGGCACACGGAATCAGAATCGCGGCGAACCCGGCTCCGTCGTTCATCACGGCCCGCAGTCCGTCGATCAGTTGCGTCAAAGGCAGCGCCTTCAGCACCGGCTGGATCTCCTCCGGGAACCGCTCGCTGGAGAAGAACACGCCGCTGAAAATGTACATCGGCAGCATGATGGCGTTCATCAACCCGGAAACCGTTTCGATTGTCTTGGCACGGCAGGCGATCAGGAGCCCGAGCCCGGCAAACGCGAATCCGCCGATGGTCACCAGCACCGCGAAGGCCAGCAGACTGCCGCGGATCGTGATGTCGAAGACCAGCCACGCGAACCCGACCAGCAGCAGCATTTCGACAAACGTGAAGAGCAACCGGCTGAGCATCAGGCTCAGGAGAAAATCGGTCTTCCGCATCGGTGTGGCGAGGTAGCGTTTGAGCAGTTTGCGGACGCGGAGATCGACGACGACGAAGCCGACGCCGAAGAGCCCACCGCCCATGAGATTGATGCCGATCAGGCCGGGGATCAGGAAGTCGATGTAGCGGCTGCCCGGCTCGGTCATCGATTCTTCCACCGGCGGCGGCGTGTTCGCGGTCGCCCGCAACCGAACGTTGTCCACTGCGTTCTTCGCCAACACGCTCTCGGGGCGGTTTGGATCAAGCAGATAGCGGTTCGGCTCCACCACAACGAGATCAGTCTTCGCGGTCCGCAGGCGATTACGTGCTTCCACTTCGCTGCTGACAGTGATCTCCAGCCGCGGATCGCTTTCGAGGCTCGACTTCAAGCTGGCGTCAACGAGATCGACGCGGATGCGCTCGACAGGCCGGTTGCGGAAGGCGGTACCGAGCGCCACAGCGAGCAGCAGCGGGAAGCCATAGACCCAGAAGATCGCCGCCGGCTCGCGGAAAAACTCGCGGATGCGGCAGAGTGTGAGTTGATAGAGCGGATGGTTTTTCATGTGACTTTAGGCGCGGTTATGAGCCCGGCGGTTTGCTGATCTTCCCGGGCCCGGCACCGAAGACTTTCTCATACTTCCCGGTCTCGCTCTTGACGTACTTGGTAAACCCGCCGCGCTCAAGGCGGCGGTCGCTGGTGGCGCTTTTGGCATGCGAATCGGTCCACGTTCGTGGCGCGTTCGGCGTGCCGAAAATCCGCACCACTTTGGCACCCGACTCGGGATGATGCGTCAGGGGCGCTTCGCTCATGCTCTGCAGCACTTCGAAGACTTCCCCTTCGCTGTCATCATCGGTCACAACCTGGTAAAGATACAGCGGCATAAGCTACTCTTCCTTAAACCTTTTGAAACTTCTCAAGCAATACCTTCGTGGCTTTAATACCTTCGGGCTCGCTGAGCTTGCCGCCTTCATATTCAATGCCGACGAAGCCGTGGTAGTTGTGCTTGTTGACCACGATGTCCATCATTTTCTTGTAGTCGGTTTCGACGCAGTTGCCGTCCTTGTTGAAGTCATGTGTTTTGGCGCTGACACCTTTGGCAAAGGGCATCAGTTCATCGACGCCTTTGTATCGGTCGTAGACTTCGCCCTTGTCACCGGACTTTTTGGGGTCGGGCCGCCGCACGGTGAAATTGCCGAAGTCGGGGAGCGTACCGACGCGCTTGTGAGCGCAGGTCTTCATCACTTTAGCCAGCCATTCGCCATTGCTGGAGAGCCCGCCGTGATTCTCCACAAGCACATTGATCTCGTGCGTGTCGGCGAACTCGCAGAGCTTGCGGAGCCCGTCCGCGGCGAACAGAATCTGCTGGTCCGGTTTGCCCGAACTTTGTGCGTTGACGCGGATGCTGTGGCAGCCGAGGAACTTGGCCCATTCGACCCAGCGCTTGTGATTGTCCACGGCCTGGGCCCGCTTCTTCATGTCGACATCGCCGAGGGCCCCTTCCCCGTCGCACATGATCAGAACGCTGGTCACGCCGTTGTCGTCGGCCACTTTCTTGAGGCTCGCGAGGTACGCATCGTCTTTCTTTTTGTCCTTGTAAAACTGATTGACGTATTCGACGCCAGCGATGCCGTAGTCCTTTTTGGTCATCTCCGCGAACTTGAGCGGATCCTTCTTCTCCACGCCGGGGCGACCGAAAAAAGCTTTATTCAACGACCACTGAGCGAGTGAGATCTGAAATGCCAGCGAAGCGGGGGCCTGTGCGAAAACGCGCGGCGCGAAGGCCGCAAGCGACGCGGCTCCGGCCACTTGAAGAAACGAACGACGATTGTGCATGGTGCCGGCTCCGATGGTAGGTATGGACAGTTTACGGACTGAGCCACGTTGCGGTTCTCTTCCGGCGTGGTTCAGGCGGGGCCCGCGAACCGGCGGAGAAACTTGATGCCGGCTTCGACGTCAACCGCTCGCTGCGGACCGCCTTCGCGATCGACGACAATGCCGCCGCCATAGCCCAGGGCATCGAGCGTGGCGACCAGCGAGAGCCAGTCGAGATCGCCCGCACCGACGGCCACTTCGTTGAC
>JBGSSZ010000002.1:0-3534 GCA_041736785.1 Limnoglobus sp. | reverse complement strand
ACCGGGTCTACGCGGACTTGGACGCGGTCGAAGACGCGGCGATGACGGCCTGGCAACGCGAATGCCTCAATCCCGCCACCATCCGGAGTGTCTGTGGTTGCCCCTACATCACCGGCAGCTGATAAAAACTGGGAAGCGTATTACGGTCGGGCTACGTGGTGTACAATGACTGCATTCCTGCGGTATTGCGCCATGCATCGTTTCGCGATTCCAGCTTTTCTGATCGCCTCCCTGGCACTCATCTCGGCCGATCCCCAACCAGCTGCCAAGACACCACTCAGTGAGCCACGCCAGCGGCTGCTGAAAGGCAATGTCGCCGAAGCCCGAAGTGGCTTTGAAACCCTCCTCGCGGATGCGAAGCATGGCCCGGCCGCGGCGATCGGTATCGCCAATACATGGCGGCAGAACGGCAGCTACGATAAAGCCCGCACCGCCTGCGACGACGCCGTCAAGCGATTCCCCGGCAACGCCGATGTCCTCGCCGCCCGCGGTGATCTGCTTTACGACCTCGGTCAGTGGGATGCGGCTCTGGCCGACGCCGAGGCGGCTCTCAAGATCCAAGACGATCACATGCCCGCCCGCTGGGTCCGTGCCCGCATCCTCCGCGACAGCGGCAAGCTCGACGAGGCCGACGCGGAGATGCGCTGGTTCGTTCGGGCCTACTCTGCTGCCAGCAACGCCGACAAGGACATCAGTGATCCCGATCTGCTGCTGCTCGTGGGTCAGGCGGGAGCCGAGAACGCCCGCTGGCACAATCTCAACAGACAGTACTCCTTCATCATCAACGAAGTCTACAACGACGCGCTCAAGTTCGACCCCGATCTCTGGCAGGCGGAGTATCTGATCGGCTCAATGCTGCTGGAGAAATACAACCGGCCCGACGCGGTGGAGGCATTCGACAAAGCCCTGAAGATGAACCCCGACGCGGCGGAGCCCTATGTCGGCAAAGGTCTGGCCGCACTGCAGCGGTTCGATCTCAAGGAAGCGGAGGAGTTCGCCAACGAGGCATTGCACCGCAACAAGCACCTGCCCGCGGCACTGCGATTAAAGGCTGATCTGTTTGTGATCGGCGGCGAACTTCACGAAGCGGAGAAGGTGCTGAAGGCCGCGGTCGCGGTGAACCCGCGCGATGAAGCAACGCTCGGCAAGCTCGCCGCAGTGCTCACCGTGATGAAGCGACCTGCGGAAGCGGCGAAGATCGAAAAAGACGTTAGCGCGTTTGACACCAAGCCTGCTGTCTTTTTCCTCGAACTCGGCGAAGGCTTGGAGAGCCGCAAGCTCTACGCCAAGGCGGAGGAGTGCTACGCGAAGGCGGCAACGCTGCGGCCGAAGCTGGCGGGGCCGAGCACGTCGCTCGGGATGCTGCATCTCCGCATGGGCCGCGAGGAGGAGGGCCGCAAGCTCCTCGATGCGGCGTTCGTCAATGACAAGTTCAATGTCCGCGTCGCCAACATGCGGAAGGTGATGGAGCATCTCGACCGCTATCAGGAGATCAAGACTCAGCATTATCTGGTCAAGTTCGATGGTACGACGGATCGGCTGCTGGCGGAGTTCGTCGCGGAGTACCTGGAGGAAGTGCACGTCGATCTCAAGAAACAGTTCAACTACGAGCCCGAGGGCATCATCCCGATACAGATTTTCTCGCGGCATGAGATGTTCAGCGGCCGCACGGTCGGGCTGCCCGATCTGCATACGATCGGTGCCTGCACCGGGCGGGTGATCGCGATGGCGTCGCCCAAAGCCGTCGGCGTGCTCAAGCCCTTCAACTGGGGCCGCGTCATCCGCCATGAACTCGTGCACATCTTCAATCTCGCCCAGACCGATTACCAGTGTCCGCACTGGCTGACTGAGGGCCTCGCTGTCAAGAACGAACAGATGAAGCATCCCTTCCTCTGGACCCAGACTCTGCGCGATGCATTCGACGAAAACACGCTCTTCGATCTCGACACCATCACACTCGGCTTCGTGAAGCCCAAAAGCCAGGCCCGCTGGACACTCGCGTATTGCCAGGCTCATCACTATGTCGAGTATCTGATCATGCGTCATGGCGAAGAGTCAGTGGCGAAGATCCTCAAGGCCTACGCCGATGGCATGGACAACGACGCCGCGATCAAAAGCGTTTGCGGAATTGAGAAGGCTGCGTTTGAGGCTGGCTACAAGGCCTATCTCGAAGTGGTCCTCGTGCCGGCTCAGGGGAAGAAACGCGACCGCGATGAGACGCTCGGCAAGACGCTGGAAGAGCTTGAGACCGCGCTCAAGGAGTCGCCGGACGATCTCGACATCAAGGCTCGCATGGCCGACCTGCTTCTGAAGAAGAGTCAGAATGTCGAGGCGCGGAAGTTGGCCGACGAGGTGCTGGCAGCGAAGAAAGGTCACCCCGTCGCCGCGGTCGTGCTGTCGCGACTTCTTCAGCAGGCAGGCGATGTGGAGGGGGCACAGGAGTCACTCACAGCCGCGGTGAAAGCGAATCCCGACAATGCCGGACTGCTGCTCGGCCTGGCCCGCGTGCACATTGAAGGGAAGGAGTTTGAGAAAGCCGCGGCGGTGCTGGAGAAGGGCCGCAAAGTCGCCCCTCTCGATGGCGACTGGCTGGAGCAACTGGCCCGCGTGTATGCCGCGATGGAGGACACTGCGAAACTCACCGCGGTGCTGGACGAAGTGGTCGCACACGATCCCGACGACCTCGACTCGCGGCTCAAGCTCGGACAGACGCTGCTCGATGCAGGCGATGCCAAAAAAGCGTTGCTGTATGCGACGCAGGCGATTCAGATCGATGTGACAAACGAAACTGCTCAGAAGCTGTATGTTGATTGCCTGGAGAAGACCAACGGCGACGCGGAGCGGATGAAGAAGCGCTTCCAACGCAAGGAATAAGTTGCCGCAGATCAAGCGCAGATTGAAATCAGATCTGCATCAGAAAGTGTCGGATAGCTGCCGCAGATCAACGCAGATTGAAATCAGATCTGTGTTGATCTGCGGCTACTGAATGCCCCGGTCGCTGCTACTTCGGCTCTTCCTTCTTGGGTTCTTCCTTCTTTGGCTCTTCGTTTTCCTTGGGCATCGGGGCAGGCTCCTTCGGCTTCGGGGCGGCAGGGACTGTCGGCTGGTATGCCTTCATCGCCTCAGCCAGCGCACCGGGCTTGCCACTCAGCAGCGAGTTCAGCACCGCAAGCTGGGAGGCCAGCAAGGGCTCCTGAGCCCGGGCGATGGCCACATTGTCGACCACTTCCGGCGAGGTCATCTTGCCATACGACTGAACGCTCCAAACCGCAGCTTGGGAGGCACTGACGCGGATCGGGGCTTTGCGACCGGCGTCGGCGGCCAGTCGCACGAGATCCGTCTGAGCCGCAGCGGTGGCGATATGGGCCAGAGCACTGGCGGCAGACGGGGCCAGTTCATCGTTCGTCAGAGCGGTCCGCAATGCTTCCGCGGCGGGGTTCACGTCGTAGCCGGGGATGCTGCCGTCGGCGAGTTTTGCGAGAGCGTCCACAGCGGCCTTCGAGGTGCTGGCTTTCTCGGCGGGATCGCGCGGTC
>JBGSSZ010000699.1:0-12711 GCA_041736785.1 Limnoglobus sp. | reverse complement strand
TGACAGTGCCACGCGGCTGCTACTACGTGCGGATGGATGACCTTGCCCGTGCCGCGGCAGACAGCAGAAACCCCGCGATCAAGGCCCTGCTCGCCAAATACGTCGTCGCGTTCGACCGCATCACGGCCAACGACGGCGTGATCACGCGGGTCTGCCCGGTGCCGCTGTTCCGCGACGCCAAGTACCCCGAGCGATTTGGTGCGTTTTCACTCACCGACAGCAACGAACCGCGGCAGGTGAGCGCGTTCGATCGCAGCAGCGTGCGGCGGGTCGATCACTTTGAGGAGTTGCTGGCACAGGAAGCGGAGCAACTGTTGAAGCCCCCGCCGCCGACGACGCTGCCGTCGGACGACACCGATGCCCTGGAGAAAGCCGAGGCCGCTGAGCAACTGATGAGCGCCGCTCTGCTCTTCTACGACACGGCACGCGACCTGAGCAAACGTCGCGGCACCGGCTGGGACAAGGTCCGGATCGACACCTTCAAGACCCTCGCCAGCGTGCGTCTCAAGCGGCTGCGCCTCGCCGCGGAGAAAAAAGACTGGGCGACGGTGCGCTCGCTGGGCATCCGCATGGCCAACCTCTACCCCGGCGACCTCAAGCTGCTCGAAGAGGTCTTCGCTGCCCGGCTCGTGGAAGGGCTGCTGGCGTCGCGCTCCGAGCAACTCGTCGATCTTGAGCGCGCCGGTGAACTGCTCCGCGAATTCGAGAGCCGCTTCCCCGCCAGCAACAACGCCGCCGCCGAGCAAGTCCGCACCAGCCTCGCACAGCAGAAGGAGAAGCTCTTCAAGCGGGCCGACAGCGCGATCCGCACCGAAGACAAGGAAGCCACGCGGCTCCTGCGGACGCTCGAAGCCATCGACCCGAACTACCCTGGCCTGCGCGAGCTTCAGGGCCAACTCAAAGGCGGCTACGCGATCCTCACAGTCGGCGTGACGCGGCTCCCCTCGGCGATGTCCCCCTACACTGCGATGACCGACAGCGACCGCATGGCGGTGGAACTCCTGTTTGAAGGGCTCGTGGAAGCGATCCCCGACGACGTGCTCGGCACGCGGTATCAGCCGGGCCTCGCCGCGGCGTTCCCGACGGTTTCATTCGGGGCCCGCGATGTCCGCCTGCAGAGACCGATCGAATGGGCCGGGTTACCGCGGCAGTACGCCGATGCCTCCGATGTCGCCGGGACCATCCGAATGCTCAAGGGGGATTTCCACGGCACGTGGCAAGCCGGCGGGGCCGACTGGCTCATGGATCAGCCACGCGTCGAGGATCAGTCGCACCTCCGCATTGGCTTCACAAACGCGCACCCCTACCCGCTGTCGCTGCTGACCTTCAAGATCCTGCCCACACGATATCTCGCAGCGAAGGGGATCAAGCCCGACGACGCGAGCTTCTCGCAGCATCCCTACGGCAGTGGCCCGTACAAGGCGCTCGCTGGCCGCGATGGTCGCGTGACCAGCTTCGTGGCGAACCCCAGCTATGGACGCCGGCCCGGCAAGCTCGGGCAGCCATTCATCAAGGAAATCCGCTTCGTCGACATCACCAAGAAAGTAAACCTCCCCGCAGAGTTTAAGACTGAGCAACTGCACTTACTGCCCGACGTGCCCACGGCGGACCTGGCAAAATACTCCGGGCCGGGCACCGGTTTGCAGGGCCGCGTGCAGGTGGTCACCGCGACACAGAACCGCCGGATCTACATGCTCGCGATCAACGAGCGCCGCCCGACGATGCGGAGCGTGCCGCTTCGCAGGGGCCTTGCCCACGCCATCGACCGTGAAGAGATTCTGACGCAGGTCTACCGCAGCGGCTACAGCGAGTTTCACAAGAGCCTGAGCGGCCCGTTCCCGGCAGGCACCTGGGCGGAGCCGAAACTGCCCGCCGCACCGAGCCTGTTCAATCGCGATCTCGCCACCGCAAAATTCACGGAGCATAACAGCACCAACGGCGTGTCAATTCTGCACCTCGCGATTCCCGGAGATGATCCCCGTGCGAAGATCGCCGCTGCAATGATCAAAAAGCAGGTCGAAGCTCTCGCAATCACACCGGGCGGCAAGGTCGTGATCGAAATCGATGCCCTCAGTGCCACCGACTTCGAGCGTGCGGTCTATCGCGAGGCCAAGTTCGATCTGGCGTATGTGCCCTTCGACTACCCTGACGACTGGTATCCCTTTGGCCTCGCGGCGATGCTTGACCCCTCGGCCGCGGAGCCGGGCGGTCGCAATGTCGGCGCGTACCTCGCCCGGCAGGCGAACACGACCCGCGAGGATGTCGCTCTGTCGCAGCAACTCAGCGAGATCCGCCGTCATGCCGACTACAGCAAGCTGGTTGGCCTGACCCATAATCTGCAGCGCAAGTTTCTAGAGGCGATGCCGTTCGTGCCGTTGTGGCAGCTGGACCGGCACATGGTTCTCTCGTCCAAGTTGCAAATCTCCTTTGGTGACTCAGGGCCACCCGCCTCGGCGAAATTGCTGCCACCTTCAATCTTCACTCAGGTCGGACGCTGGAAGCTCGACTGATGGCGGACTGTCGTCGAATCCGACAACTGCGAGCCGTCGCAGAGACATTCTCATTTTCGTACAACGTGACGCTCTCACCATTGCGGAGTTTTTGCACTAGGCTTCGTGCAGGCGCGGTGAAATTCCGCCCGCGCCGCACCGGAGTTCAGGCATGACGGCCGTCGCTGACCGCACCGAATTTTTCAAGCTGCTGGAGATGAGCAAGCTGATCGAGCCGGATCGCTTGGCCACGCTGCTCTCCGACGAAGATTGTCCCAGCGAGCAGAGCGGTGTCGCGGAGAAACTCATCCAGGCCGGCGAACTCACGCGCTTTCAAGCCAAGCAACTCCTTGCCGGCAAGTACCGCGGATTCCTGCTCGGGCCATACAAGATCCTCGATCAGATTGGCAAAGGGGGCATGGGAACGGTCTTCCTCGCCGAGCACGCGGGCATGAACAAGAAGCTCGCGATCAAGGTGCTCGCCAAGGAACTCTCCAGCGACAAAGCCGCGATCGAGCGATTCTCGCGTGAAGCTCGTGCCGCCTCGGCACTCGCCCACCCCAACGTCGTCCGCGTCCACCACGTCGGTCAGACCGGCGACAACCGCTACCTCGTGATGGAATATGTCAACGGTGCCACTCTCGAGCAGATCCTCGACCGCAAGGGTCCGTTCACGGTGCAGCAGGCGGTGCGGATCGCCATGCAAGCCGCCGCGGGACTGCACCACGCTCACGAAAAGGGCTTCGTCCACCGCGACATCAAGCCCGAGAATCTGATGCTCACCAAAGAAGGTCAGATCAAGATCCTCGACATGGGCCTGACCAAATCATTCAACAATGCCGATGACAACCTCACCGGTCAACTGAACACGACAGCCATCCTCGGCACCATTGACTATCTCTCGCCCGAGCAGGCGATGCAGAACGAGATCGATCAGCGATCCGATATCTACAGCCTCGGCAGCACGCTGTTCGCGATTATCACTGGGCATTCGCCGTATGAAGGGGTTCCGGCTCGTCAGAAACTGATGCAGCATCAGAGCGGAGCGGTGCCGAACCTGGCGGAATTCAACAATGAGGTCCCGAAAGCACTGTCGGCGGTGGTCTCGAAGATGATGGCCAAGAAGCCGGATGACCGCCACGCCAGTATGGCGGACGTGGTCGATGCGCTCAAGCCGTGGGCGGACCTCAGCGATGAATCGACGATAATGGGTGTGAATTTCCCGAGCGGCATCACCACAATCACGATGGCGGAACTCCGCCGCTCGATGACGCCGACAGTGCGGGACGTAAACACCGCCAGCATGCCGGCTCAGGTGTCGAGCCCGGTGCTGGTGGCCTTGCCGACGCCGATTGAGAAGAGCGACAAGTGCGACAAGACGCTGTCCGGCGTTCATCGCCCGCCCGAGGTCACTCGCGAAGCGGTCACCGAAGCGGCACCCAAAAAGACCAGGCTCTGGATCGGCATCGCGGCCGGAGTCGCCATCGCCCTCGCTGCCGGGGCGTTCGCAGTTCTGCGGTGACGGTCTGCATATTTTGAACAATTCCGCGAAAAGCGATCGAATTCCGTAAGGCTACGGAGCTTGTTTTTCTTCTGCATCTCGGCGACAATCCTGTGACCACCGGGAGTGATTTCATGTCGCCTGCCGCCCGCGCCGCGGAGCTTCGCACGCTCCTCGATCACCACAACCGCCTCTACTACATCGACGCCGCTCCGGAGATCTCCGACCGCGAGTTCGACAAGCTGCTGGACGAGCTCAAAGGCATCGAGACGAAGCACCCGGACCTGCTCACACCGGACAGCCCGACACAGCGGGTCGGCGGGGCGGCGATCGATGAATTCAAGAGCGTGGCCCATCGCCTGCCGATGCTCTCCATTGACAATACCTACAACGAGGCCGAACTCCGCGACTTCGACAAGAGCATCCGCAAGACGCTCGGTAGCGAAAGCGTGCGCTATGTGGTTGAACTCAAGATCGACGGCGTCGCCATGTCGCTGGTTTACGAAGACGGACTCCTGACCGCGGGTGCCACCCGCGGTGACGGTGAGCGCGGCGACGACGTGACCCACAACCTGCGGGCGATGCCCGAGGTGCCTCTCAAGCTGAAGTCTGCGAAACCGCCGAAGCTCTTCGAGGTCCGCGGCGAGGTCTATCTCGCCCGGGCCGATCTCGCCCGCATCAATCGCGACCGCACGGCCAAAGGCATGGAGCCCTACGCGAATTGCCGCAATCTCGCCGCCGGGTCGCTCAAGCTGCTCGATCCCGCGGAGAGCAGCAAACGCAAGCTGCGGCTCTTCGCCTATGCGCTGGGTGCCAACGAGGGCGTCGATCTCGCCACGCATCAGGAAGCACTCGCGCTCCTGAAGACGCTTGGCTTCCCGGTCAACGCCGAAGCGACCGTCTGTGACACGATCGAGGAGGTACTGGCCTGCGTGACCAAGTGGAACACCGCCCGCCACGACCTGCCATACGACACCGATGGCCTCGTGATCAAAGTCGATTCCTACGCACAGCGGAAGAAGCTCGGCAACACGAACAAGTTCCCCCGCTGGGCCCGGGCGTACAAGTTCGAAGCGGAGCAGGCAGTCACGCGGCTGGCGCGGATCGAGGTGCAGGTCGGCCGCACCGGGAAACTGACGCCGGTGGCGCACTTCGAGCCGCCGGTGAAGCTGGCGGGGACTACCGTCAGCAAAGCGACGCTGCACAATGCCGACGAGATCGCCCGGAAGGACATCCGTGTCGGCGACATGGTCGTGGTCGAGAAAGCCGGCGAGATCATTCCTCAAGTGGTGCGAGTGGAGACCGGAGCCCGCACCGGGCTGGAGGTGCCGTTTGAGTTTCCGGAGACCTGCCCGATCTGCGGAGCAAAAACGGCGAAGCAGAAGGATGGCCCGTTCGTGCTTTGCACCGCACCTCGCGGCGCCTGCGGCGGGCAGGTCAAGCGTGCGATCCGGCAGTTTGTCCGTCGCGAAGCGATGGACGTCGAAGGGCTCGGCGAAAAGCTCATCGATCAACTGGTCGACGCGGATCTGGTTGAATCGCTACCGGACATTTATGAACTCGACGAAGCCAAGCTGCTTGGGCTCGAGCGGATGGGCAAGAAGAGCGCGCAGAACATCCTCGCGGGAATCGAGGCCAGCAAGAGCCGCGGCTTGGCCCGCATCCTGGCCGGGCTCGGTTGCCCCTATGTCGGCGACACACTCGGCGACATTCTCGCTCAGGAGTTCGGCGACGTTGACACCCTCATCGCCGCCAGCGAAGAACGGCTCACACGAGTGGAAGCGGTGGGACCCGAGCGATCAAAAGCGATCTTCGAGTTCTTCCACTCCGAGAGCACGACCGGCATGATCGACGACTTCAAGGAGCTTGGGCTCAAACTCACCGAAGACAAACGCGTGGTCAAGGAGACGGGCGGTGTGAACCTCACGGGCAAGACCTTCGTGGTGACAGGCACACTCACGAAGTACGGCCGTTCTGAGATCGAGTCGCTGATCAAGAACCTCGGCGGCAAGCCGTCGGGCAGCGTGTCGAAAAAGACCGATTACCTCGTCGCTGGTGCGGAGGCGGGCAGTAAGTTGGCTAAAGCGCAGGAACTTGGCGTGACCGTGCTGACAGAGGACGAGTTCGAGGCACTGATCAAGTAGCGATCATTCGACGCCCAGTTTCGCCTCGGCGGCCCGCAGACGGGATGCGGCATCGGGCTCCGTCGCGGCGAGTTTTTTCCAGTGAAACACCGCGGCAAACCAGTCGCCTTTCAACTCCGCGAGTGCCGCCTGCTCGCGCTGCCATTCGGGCCTCACCGCGATGAGCCGGCGGAAACGGGTCAGTTCCCGTTGCGAGAGACTCCGCGCGATCTTGAGATACTTCCCGCCGCGCGGCAGATACCAATACTCGTTGTCCGCGGGTGACGGTTGCGAAATCAGAAATGGATACGACGCATGCGGCAGCGAATCCCAGAGCCGCACCGTGCCATCTTCGCCGCCGGTCAGCAGTGAAAAACCCTCGGGGCAGAATGTGATGGAGTTCACGGTCCCCTGATGACCGTGTAGCTCGACGACGGCCTGGCTGGTGCGAACATCCCAGAGTCGCAGCGTGCCGGTGTTGTGACCCGCGGCCAGCAGGCGACTGTCCGGCGACCACGTCAATGCAGTCACGGAGCCGGTCTTGCCCTGCAGCACGCTCTGGCACTCGCCGGTCTTCGCGTTCCAGACGCGGATGGTGGCGTCCGCGCTCCCAGTGACGATCATGTCGCCGGACGGGCTCCACGCCAGACAGTGCACGGTTTTTTCGTGGCCAACCAGTGTGCAGATTGCCGTGCCCGTTGCAGCGTCGGTGATGTGGACGGTGTGCCCCGCTGCCCGCGTGGCCAAACGCGTGCCATCCGCACTGCGGACGCTGTCGCTCACGACTGCCGGCTGCGGGCTCGTCATTGCGGGCGTGAAATCTGTCTTGGAATCCCATGCGAGCGTTTCACCATCTTCCAGTGTGGCGTGGAGACGTTCGTGGGTGTCCCAGCCGATGCGGGTCACGGCCTCACTCCCGTGGTGCAGGATGCGGAACGTTCGTGCGAAATCGTCGAGGATGACGATGTGGATGCTACCGTCTTCGCAGCCGTAGCAGAGCTTGCGGTCGTCCGGGCTCCAGTCGATGCCGGTGATGAAGTTGTTGCCGGCGACGATCCGCACCGGGCCGCAGGAGTTGTCAGTGCTGTGGATGTCCACCATGCCGTTGTTGTCACTGGTGGCGAGGAAGCGACCGTCGTTGCTCCAGTCGGCGGGTGAGCTTTGGGCGCAGTCGCGGCCGGTGCTGACTTCACGGAGCCGCGTGCCGGACTCGTTGGACCAGACCCGGACGACGTTGTGAATGGTGCCTGTGGCGAGGCATTTCCCGTTCGGGTTCCAGGCGATGCTGAGGTTGCCGAACTCATCGAAAAAGTCGTCGGAGAAGATTTCGCGAACGAGGCTGCCGGTGCGGACATCCCAATAGCGGATCTTCGCGTCCATGCCCGCGGTGACGATCGTCTCTCCGTCCGGGCTGAAGTCGAACTTCGGCACGGGGTTCGTCGCGGTGAGGACCAGAAGTGCCTTGGGCTTGTCCCAGTCCCAGAGCCGGACCGTGCCATCGAGCGACGACGACGCAAACCGGTTTGTGCCCGCGTGCCAGCGGAGCGACTGAACAGCATCGCTGTGACCGGTGAGAATGCGGACGAGTGCCCCAGTGGTTGTGTTCCAGATTCGAATCGTGTGATCGAGGCTTGCCGACGCCAGCCAGTGGCCGTCGTTGCTCCAGCAGACCGCAATGACGGCGAGCGTGTGCCCGTTGAGGATGTGCTGAGCCTGGCCTCTTTTCAAATCCCAGATGATGGCTGTGCTGTTGGTGCAGGCCGTTGCGATGCGTGTGCCGTCGGGGCTCCATGCCACGCCGCGGATCATCGTGTCGCCAGCGTGGAGAATCGCTTCGCTTCCATAGCACATGCGGCGGGCGAAATACCACGCCGCCGTGCGGTTGGCGGGGTCCACGTCCTGCAGTGAACTCTGCGAATAGTGGACGAGATGATCCTCGTAGCCGGAGATGGCATCCTTGATCCGCAGGACGTCGATCAGATAGCGCTGATCGTCCATCTGCTGATGCAATGCCCCGTTGGCGCGGACGACGTTTTCGGTTTCGTCGTCGGCACGCTTCGCGAAGCGGCGGGCCTCACCGCGCTGTTCGAAGGCGAGTGCCGCGAGCAGGCTGGAGATGCCGACGCCGAAGATCGACGCGGCCACAATGCCCGCAGCAATGCGGTTACGGCGGATCCACTTCACCGTGCGCTCATAGGGCGACGCCGCTATGACGCTGATCGGCTCGCCCGCCAGCCAGCGACGAAGGTCCTCCGCCAAAGCCCCAGCCGACAAATAGCGCGATGCCGGGTCTTTCGTAAGGCACTTCAACACGATCAGTTCCAGATCGTGCGGCAGATCCAGCACGCGGCTTCGCAGACTGCTCGGCTCGTCGTCGACCACCTTCCGCAAGATCTCGATTTCATTCGACCCGGCGAACGGCTTCACACCGGTCAGGCACTCGTAGAGCATCACCCCGAGTGCCCAGACATCCGACTGCGGCCCGACGAATTTGCTTTCCCCTTTGGCCTGCTCCGGGGCCATGTAGGCGGGTGTTCCCATGATGGCATTGGTGGCCGTGAAGCCGCCGTCGCCGCGTTTTGCGAGGCCGAAGTCGGTGATCCGCGGTTCGCCGAACGAGTCAAAGAGCACATTCGCCGGCTTGAGATCGCGGTGCACGATTTGAGAGTTGTGAGCCGACTGCACGGCGAGGGCCAGCTTGCGGATCAGTTCTGCGACATCGCTCGGTTTGCCGAGGCTGCCGGCTTTGATGCGGTCCGCCAGGCTGCCGCCGCTGAGATGCTCCATCGTGAAATACGGGCGGCCGTAGCTGTCGCCGCTCTCGTAGATCCGCACCACGTTCGGGTGGTCGATCTGGGCCACCGCCTCCACTTCGCCCAGGAAGCGGAGGAGTTCCTTGCTGCCCGCTCCGCTGCCGAGGACCATCTTGAGTGCGACGACGCGATGGAGTTTCAACTGCGTCGCTTTGTAGACGACGCCCATCCCGCCTTCGCCCAGCAGTTCGTGCAGCGTGTAGCCGGGGATGAGTGGCATCGTGCCGGAGCGTTCACCGCTGCGGGCACGCTGTTCGTCGTTCTGCGGTTTAGTCGCGTCGCCGAGCGGCGGCACACACGTCACATCGACCATCGGCGGGGCTCCAGTGAGTGCGTAAGTTTAGCTCGCAATCACTGCCCCGCCGCGGGAAACTGCCTCAGCTTTTTACGTCGGTGAACAACTGCTTGCGGATGACCTCACCGGGGATATACGCCAGAAGCAGCGTCATCATCAGCAAGCCGAACAGATTGAGACCCATGAACATCCCGATGCCGAAGTGGAAGAGCACACCTCCGATGACCATGTAGGGCCTGAGCTTGGTCCAGACGAGGAATGGCAATGCCAGTTCCATGAACAGCGTGAATTTTACCACGATCGCTGCAGAGATTTCGTACACCGGGCGGTAGCGCACAAACTCCCGCATCATTTTTTCGTAAAAGGGGAAATGCATCATGGTGAATTCGGGATTGGCCACAGTGTCCCAGAACGCATCGTGATTCCACCAGGAGTATCCCTTGAGCTTCGACAGCCCCGCGGACATGTAGATGAAACAGAATTGAATCTGAACCAATCGGAGTACGAATCCTGCGGAGGCAGTCTTTGGTGGCATCGCGAGGAACCGCTGTGTGGCGGCATCCAGCTCACCATTGTTGCGCAGCCGGCTCAGGCGCTCGGCTTTCCGCCGCGCCCGCCAGCGATCGACCGACATCGCCGCTCCGCTCGGGCCGATCATCAGACTGATCAGCAGCAGGTTCATCATCGTGTCCATGCCGAAAAGCACCTGCGTCGTGCGGTGGATGTAGCTCACCGCCGCCAGCCAGGTCAGCACGCTCGTCACTCGTGTGAACAGCCCGATCGTGAACATCACCATGATGACAAGGATCACTCCGTGAGCGATTGCCATCTCAGTGGGATCGGTGACGTGGAACCAGATCGAGAAGATCGGGAAGCCAAGGTGCCCGGCTTTGCGTTTTTCGTTGTTCCAGTAGGCGAGATATTCGAGTTGCTCGGCCCGTGCCGCGGCATCTTCGGGCATGTCGTAGAGAAATTCCAGCAGCAGTTGCCGCTGCGGGCCGTTGATCTCCGTCAGGTGATTCATCACATAGGTGCGGTGATCGGGGTCGGCTGGCAGGCACTTCAAAAACTCGTCGAGTTCACCGCGCATTGCGATGCGGTCCTTCTCGCTGAGCACTTCGATCGTGCCCGGCACGACATCGACCACACGCTGTTCTGGCTTCACGATCATGTCGAGCCGGTGCTTGCGGACAAGCTCGTTCTGCGGGATCCGCTCGGCAAACTGCAGCCCCTCACGGGCGGCATTGAGGCCCTTGTTGTCCTGAACGCGCTGCACATACGCCAGTGCCGTCTTGCGCTCCGCGGGCGTCATCTCACCCAGTTTGCGGTACCACTCGACCACCGCTTTGCGACGGTGAGCCTGCTCGGGGATGTAGCCCGGAATGATGAAGTTCTTGTCTTCCCAATCGAGGTTTTCCATCGTGAACGGGTAGCTGGTCCGCTCGGCGTTCACTTCCTTCAAGCCGTACCAGCCATCCTTGCCGAAAAACGACTGCAAGTCGAAGCTGTAGGTGAGATGGATGTAGACGACGAGCACACCCGTCACGATGCGCATGAAGCCAAGCGTGCTGGGGTCGGCCGCTGAAAACCAGAAATCGAGCCAGCGGCGACCAAACGAACGTGTATCGATGGCGTCGGTCATGGCTTGTGCTTCTCCCAGTCGTACTTGAATCCGGCATGTTCACTCATGTAGTCGAGATATTCCACATGCTCGGGGCCGGTCGTTCCCGGCTTCGGCAGAATCGGCACATACCAATACAGCATCGGATCCTGAGGATCGACCAGTTCCACTTTGTCCGTCGCTGGGTTCTCTGCAAATTCACCCAGGTAGTACGGGCGGAACGTCGTGGGGTTGTTCATGTCGCCCCCCTTCACGAAGTAAAACGTCGGCATCACCCGATGCTCGAGGCGATAGAGCTTCACGGATACCGGCTTCCAGTCACCTTCCGCTTCCGACTTGAGAATGAAATTCGCATAGGACGGCAGCAGATATCGCGAGATCGTCGGCTGTGGCATGCGATACTGCCCCGACTGTGCCTCAAATTCATCGGGCGCGATCGGGATCTTCGGATAGTTCGAGTAGCCACCGATTCCACCGGCGACGCGTTGACGCCGCCGTGTGATGTCATTGGCTTCGAAGCTCAGAATCGGTGCGGGAGCCGTCTGCGACGCCTGCTCGGTGATCGACAACCGGCGGAAATAGGTCAGGCCGAGCGGGTCTTTCATTTGCGTGCTGCGCTTGGGCAACGTCATCCAGTGGTGCCGCGTCTCGCCGGTCTTGGTGTTGACCGATTTCACCAGGGCGAAGAGGTGGCTCGCCGGGCCGGGGTTCGGGGAGTAGAAGTGGTAGGCGTTGCGCAGATACATGAACATCAGGTACGGCAGGTACATGTTTGTGCCGATTTGCCGCGTAGTCCAGGGCGTGGGATCGGGCCAGGTCGTGGCGCAGAAGATGCCGCCGAAGTGCCACATCGCCATCACGGAGAGGATCGAGCACCGCCAGGAGCGCGGGAGCGCCGAAAGGAGTACGGCACCGAGACAGACACCACTGCCGACGGCGACGACGAGCCGAGCAGAATCCCAGTGGGCCGGGAGTCCGGGCCAGGCGAGAGCAAAAGTGACCGCTCCCATGAGCCAGGCGAGCGGCAACATGGGCCGCATGGAAATCGCCGAGCCCGCCGTCAGACACCCCGCCGCAACGAGCAGCAGCCGGATCGTGCTCAGAGAATCAGAGATGGGATTAAGCACCGCGGCAATGCCAGCCAGCACGATCCCGATGATCGCGATCCGGTAAACCGCTAGCGGCTCCGGTGGCGGCAGCACCTGCTCTTCCAGTGAGTGCTCATTCATGGTGAAAATCTCTCGTGTCACATCCTCAGATCGACAGGACGATGCAAGGAACTTGCTCCTGAATCAACACCCTCTGAAGAGGTACGTTTGTTGCTGGGCGTAAGATCGGACTCGCCGCGGAGTACGTTCAGTGCGACTGGGCCGGTTGACAGGACTCGTCGGCGTGTCGGGCGCATGAGCAATTCCCCGATACAAGAGTGATGGGTCGCAGCAAATGCCATCCAATTCGTTCAAACCGCGTTATCGTATTTAAACCACCTGAGTTCCCGAATCACATTCAAGTTCCCCACTTTGTTGTTGACGTAGCGACGGGCTAAAACTAGGATTTTGTGACACGAGACAACCAAGTCACGGCATCAAGAATGTCCGGGCTTGGACTCAAATGAGCGGGAGGAGTGTCTCTTCCCGCAGGCCGCTGCCCTAGGACGCGAGGGGGCCGCAGCCGACGATCCCGGGTCAAACCCCGACCAGCGTCAGAGGTAGAACGCGATGTACAGCATGGTTATGATGATGGCGGTCGCTGGCTCCGGCGACGTCGCAAGCTTCGGCGGTCGCAACAAGGGTTGCGATGGCGGTTGCAACGGTTATGTGGCTAGCAGCAGCTGTGGCGGCAAGCACGGCGGCGGCTTCCTCGGCGGCC
>JBGSSZ010000694.1:0-12330 GCA_041736785.1 Limnoglobus sp. | reverse complement strand
AACGATCGAATCGTCCCGATGCTGATCAACGGTGCTGGCGAGACTCCATCGAAGCGTCAACTGAAAACCGCCAGACGATTCGTTCAGGAATCCGTCACTCTTCTGTCGTTTTCACTTGACTCGGCGGCCATGAGAAGGGTTGGGCAGGTTGCCCGTGCCGCCGGCCGGCCAGTCGCGTCATCCCAGGCGGAGAAGTTGGCCGTGGTCTTCCCGCTGAAATTGTGGGGCACGCCGCTCGAGAGGTTGTCGGCAACCAGCGTACTGTCCAGATTGAGTGTGCCGCTGCCGTTGCTGTTCAAGAAATAGGCGGCCCCGCTCGTGGTGCCAACGGTGGCGCTGTTGTGTGCGATTGTGCTGTTGAATACGTTCAGAGTTCCATGGAACTTGTAGCCCGCGATGGCCGCTCCTTTGGTCGCTGTATTGTTCGCGATCGTGCTGTTGCTGATTGTGGATGTCGTGGAAGTGTTGTAGAGGCAAAGGCCTCCGCCGCCGCTGTCAGACGCTGACGAACTGTTCCCCGAGATCGTGGTATGGCTGATGTTGACGGTGCTGGGACCCGAACTGAAATAAATGCCGCCGCTGCCGAACGTCGGGGCGTTGGAGGTATTGCCGGAGATCGTGCTGGAGGTGAGGGTCAGGGTGCCCGACGTCATACCGATGCCGCCAGCGCCGTCGCTGGCGATGTTGTTGCGGATCGTGCTGTTAATGATAACAACAGGAAAGTTAATGAGGCCGAACCTGGCGCCGCCACCGGTGTCCGTCGACGAGTTGTTCTGAATCGTACTATTGGCAATGGTCACGGTGGCGCCGTTTCCCGTGAAGATCCCGCCGCCGCTCAAGGAGCGGTTCCGATCCTCGGGGTTGACGACGGTCGCCGGGCCGATGGTGCTGTCCGCGACGACGAGGGATCCGCCCCCGCTCATTAGGATCGCGCCGCCCGACCCGGATGTGAGATTGCCGCTGAGCACGCTTCCGGCCGTGACGGAGATCAAGCCGACGTCCATGGCCACGCCGCCACCGCCCAGCGTGCCCGAGGCGTTGCCGCTGAGAGTGCCTCCGGCGATGTTGATCGTGCCGCCAAAGCAGTTGATACCGCCGCCACGCCGAGATGAACTGTTGAAGCTGATCGAGGCATTGTTGATGTTCACGGTGCCCTGGCCATTCATCATGATGCCACCGCCGGTGTTGAAGCCGGTGGCCTGGTTCTTAGCAGCCAGCGAACCGCCGATCACCGTGCCACTGTTGACGGTCAACGTGCCGGTCGTCAGATAGGCGGCTCCCGCCGTCGTGTCGGCAGTCGCCGTGCAGTTGCGGATCACCAGGTTGCTCAGCGCCACGTTCTGCGTCGTCATCGTGAGGGCGGCCCCCGAGCCCGTAGCCGTCGTGCTGCCGCCAGTGATCGTGAAGTCGCTCAATGTGAAAAGCGTGCCCGCATTGCCGATCGAAGTGTTGAAGATGCCGGCCGTCCCTCCGCCGGTGACAGTGACCCCCGCGACTGTAGCATCGATGATCAGGCCGTCTGCCGTGCCACCCTTGGCAAGAGTCGGGAGCGCCGACGCGAGCGCAATATTGCCGGACACGTTAATATTAATCGTGTCGCTACCGGCGCTCGCCGTCGCATCCAGGATCGCCTGGCGGAGCGTATTCGCTCCTGAATCTGCCAGCGACGTCACGTTGAATACCGCTGGAACCACCCGATCTTCCAGCGTCATCAGCGCCAGTCGAGCGAACGGACCAAACCCCTTCGGTAGTGGGTTCGCAGCGCCCGATGGATCTTTGAAATCGAACCAGCCAAACATGCGGCCAGACAGGCGATTAAGCAAACGCGACATGTCTTCCCTCTCGATCGGGAACGTTTATTGAGACTAATTCCAGGAGATCATTTTCAAGGACCTAATCGGCGCCTTTGCGCTACCGCTCAGACGGCAAAAGAAAACGCGAGAAGGTACGCGGTGGTCGGAGCCGGTGTTGTTACGTCCATCGTCCCATTCATGTGTATATACGGCAGGGTGTTGTATGTCGGCGATTCCACCGCGGTTGGCGACACATCTCACAACACCCGGCACTAGCCGCAAATTTGGCCGGTCCCCGCGACCGATGGCGGCATGAGTCAGGTCGTTCCAGTCGATCTGCATGCCGCCGGCGGAGATCACCGCCACAATCCCCAGTGAATTCCCGGCAAAGAGATGCTGATAGTGCGTGCCAGGAGTCACGCCCGTGAGCGTCAGTACAAATCCGCCCGACACGGTGAGCTGGACGTAATAGGAATTGAGGCTGAACGGGCCGACCAGCGCGAAGGAGTTGTTCGTCGCCCAGCGATTGACGGGGAAGGGCGAATTGATCTGAATCGTGAAGGCGGCGCCGATGGCTTGAGCAATCAGGATGAGAATGAGGTTTGAAAGGACATGTCGGAACATGGGCGAAGCCCTCACTTCAGTTCGGGCAATCTATGCCCTAACCAATGCGAGACAAGCCAGTTGTTGTCATCACCAATGACTTTGTAAGTGAACCCCCACAGTTAAGGTTTGTGAACCATTGCTGGATTGGTCCCGTTCCATCGACGACCAAGCGGCGTTGCTGGATTTGTCGCCCGAGCAGTTCACTAACACTCAACACGTCGAACCACATCGCCGGTGGCGTCGAAGGCAAAGCCACTCCGCGATTCATCGTGACCAACCTCGACGGCGACCAGCGGTAAGGCGACCTCGTGCTGGGTTCGAGGGCAGCGAACGTGGTGAACCCAGCATTTCCTAGAGTTCGTGAAGGCTTAATGAGACATTGTTGACAGCATTTTCGTTACAGGTACCTTATACGTCTAACTGGGTATGTTCAGTTGTGCGCAGCCGTTGTGCGCGTAATCGAAGGTGGAATGTGGATCAGAATCCTGCAGACCCCTTGTGCATCCCATGTTCAGAGTCATCCGCATTTTTGCGACTCGCAGGATTACATCCTTTTTTTCAGTCATTCATCGCACAGATACTCCGGAACGCGCGAACGCACGCTCTTCGTGGCATCACTGCATTCTGGTCCGTCCAGCACTTGTAATTATACACCCGCAATATATTAGTTAAGGTATTTTCATTCTTTTATTTCACTTGACATTTCAGAGGTATTGATCATGTCGAAATTGCTCAATTGCATTTATGGTCGCGTGTATGGCTGGTTTGATTCGAAGGGCGTTCAGCCCTTTTCGAAGCCTGCCCCCACACGATTCTCGCGGCGTGCCAGGCTTCTGCTGACCAATCTCGAAGACCGGACGACGCCAGCTGTTTTCATGGTCACCAACACCGGCGACAACGGCGGGGTCAATCCGACGGTCGGGGCGGGAACCGGCACGCTGCGTCAGGCGATTGTCGATTCCGTCGCCGCTTCGACTGCGGATGAGATCACTTTTTCAGCCGGGGTGTTCAGCACACCGCAGACCATCACTCTCTCCGCGGCCCTTCCGGGCATCGGGGCGACTACGCTGGCCAACAGCCTCACGATCAGTGGCCCCGGGCAGAATCTGCTGACTATCAGTGGTCAGAGCAAGTTTCGCGTCTTCGACACGTCCGCGGGTGCCACCAAACAGCCCATTCTCGTCAAGGATCTCACCATCAGTGGTGCAAGTTTCTCCGGCAACGGCGGTGCTGTCAACATCGGCGATGAAGCGGTGACGCTGCAGGACATCACTATCACCAACAGCACGGTGACCGGCGACGGCGGGGCGATCAACGTCGCAGGCAGTGCCGGGACCGGGCCGGGGATCTCCACGCTCACACTGATTCGCGGCACGATCACCAACAACTTCTCCGGCGATGACGGGGCTGGCATCGCATCGCAGTCGACCGCCGCGCACCTGAACATCAGCGAAACCACCATCTCGGGCAATACCGGGACCGGCACGTCCAGCAACGGAGCCGCCATCTACTTCAATAGTGGTGGTTCGCTGCTGCTCGATCGAAGCACTCTGTCCGGCAACGTCGCCAAGGGTGCCACGGCAGGCGGGGGCGCGATCTACATCTTCGGCACCGCAGCCGCAGGTGGTTTCAACATCACCAACACCACGATCTCCGGCAACTCGTCCGCATCCAACGGTGGCGGTGTGGTTCTCCGTACCTTTACCGGCACGGTCAATTTCACCAACTCGACCATCACGAACAACACGGCCGCCACCACGTCCGGGACAGCCGGCACCGGCGGAGGCGGCATCTCACAGACTTCCGGGACTGGAACGTTCAACCTCTCCAACACCATCGTGTCAGGGAACTTCTCTGGCAACGGCAACGACGACCTCGCGGCCGTGTCGTTGGTCGGCTCCAGCTATTCCGCAGTTGGTTCACCCAACGGATTCACCTTCTCATCCAGCAACGGTAACCTGTTCGACGGCTCCATCGCCGGGCTCAAACTGGGGGCACTGTCGCTGAACGGCGGGCCCACCCGCACTCATGTGCCCGGGTCCGGCAGCACCGCGATCAACACCGGTGATCCCTCACTGACCACCGGCGTCGATCAGCGCGGTCTACCCCGACTCTTCGGCAGTGCTGCCGACATCGGCTCCGTCGAGCGGCAGGCGACAGAGCCGCCGGGATTCATCACAGGAGCACTTCAGAACGTCACGGCCGACAATGCCGGCACCAACCCGTACATGTTCACGATCACCTACGTCGACGATGTCAGCATCAACAAGAGCACGCTGGACAGCAGCGACATCCGCGTCACGTTCCCCAATGCCACGAGCGTGTTGGCCACATTCGTCAGTGCGTCGCCCAACGTCGATGCTCCCAGCGTCGATGCGACGTACAGCTTCGTGCCTCCGGGAGGAACTTGGGACGGTGCGGACAACGGAACTTACAAGCTCAGCATTGAGCCCAACCAAGTGAAGAACACGTCCGGCGTGGCGATCCTCGCGGATACCGTCGGTACATTCCGAGTGCTGATCCCCGCGACGTTCACAGTCACCAACACGGGCGACAACGGCGGCGTGAATCCCGTTGCCGGTGCTGGGTCAGGCACGCTGCGCCAGGCGATTGTGGATGCCAATGCCACTGCGGGCACCGCGGATACCATTGTTTTTGACAACACGCTGTTCAGCTCACCTCAGAAGATCAGTTTGCTGGCCGCACTGCCCGTGATCACCGACCGCGTGATCATCACGGGTCCCGGCTCGAGCCTGCTTACAGTCGCCCGCGGGGTAACGACGTCGTTCACACTGCTCTCGCTCGCCGATACGAGCGGCAGCGTCGACATGAAGATCAGCGGGCTGAAGTTGGACGGCGTGGCCGGGACTGCTACAAGCACCGGCATCATCACCAGCGATGAAATTGTGACGTTAAACGATGTCCACATCACTGGGATATCAACCACCAGCGCCGGGGGCGCGATCCGCGTCGGTGCCAGCAGCAAGGGCACGCTCACACTCACCAACAGCGTCATCACCGGCAACACCACCACGAGCACCGGAGCCGGAATCACCGCCTACGCCGGGACGACCCTGATCATCGATCGCACGACGATCTCGAACAATGTGGCTTCCGGAGCCGGCGGCGGCATCAACTTCACCAACTCGACCGTTGGCCAGAGCCTCATGCTGACCAACAGCACAATCTCGGGCAACACATCGAAGACGACTACCACCAACTATGGCGGCGGCGGCATCAGCTTCCCGGGCAGCCCGAGCGCAGCCGGGTTCCTCATCCGCGGCAGCACCATCTCGGGCAACAGTGCCGCAGGGAGTGGCGGCGGTGTAGTGTTCCGCTCGCTCAACGGTGCTCTCAACGGCGTGGTCCACATCCAGAACAGCACTATCACAAACAACACCGCTGGTTCCACGAGCACGACGATGGGCCTGGGTGGTGGCGGCGTCGCGATCAGCACTATCGGCGCTACGCAGCCGATGCTGGACATCGAAAGCACCATCATCACCGGGAACATCGCAACTGTAACCAACGGCTACGACGATCTCTCCGTTAACGCGACCGCCAATCTGGAAATCACTTTCTCCGCGATCGGCGACGACAACGGCTATTTCATCAACGGTGCCAGCAACGACAATCTCACGAACTTCGAGTCCTCCGTTGCACAACTGGGCCTTGGTGCACTGGGCTTCAACAACGGCGGTATCACCAAAACTCATAACCTCGCGGCTGGTAGCACCGCCCTCGAGAAGGGCTCCAATCCCTCGAACGTCACGCCGGAACTGGTCACGGACCAGAACGGCGTGGCCCGCGTTCAGCCCGTCAGCATAGGGATCATCGATATTGGTTCTGTCGAGCGTGTTTCCGGTATTCCCAGTGCCACTGTCGGTGTGCTCCCGGCAGTCACATCTGACCAGGCGGGAACCAACAACCCCTACACCTTCACGATCACTTATTCCGACGACACCGCCATCAACCGGTCGACAATCGGCAACCTGCCTGCTGACGATATCGCCCTTGTGAAAATCGGTGGCGGCTTCTCGGTCAATGCGACATTCGTCAGCGCCGACTCTGCGGTCAACGCACCCACGATTGTGGCCACCTACAAGTTCTCGCCCCCCGGCGGGACGTGGGACAGCACTGACAACGGATCGTACGAAGTCCGCACGCTGCTCAACGGAGTCAAAAACACGAGCAATACCTCGGTTCCCGTTGTCGCACTGAACTCGATCACGGTCAATGTTCCGGCACCCGCTGCGACCGCGACAGCAGCGACGGTCAGCGCCGATAATGCAACCACCAACCCCTACAAGTTCACCGTCACATACACCGATCCCAGTGCCATTGATGTCAGCAGCATCGTGGGCAACAACAACGCCGTCCGCGTCGTCGGACCCGGCGCTGTCTTCGACGTACCCGCCAGCTACGTCTCGATCGATACGGGAACCAACGGCTCGCCCCGCACCGCGACCTACAGCATTACCCCGCCCGGCGGGACTTGGGACGGCTCCGACAACGGCAACTACAGCATCGTCATCCAGGCCAATCAGGTCAAAAACGTCAATCCCGGCACGTTCATCGCCACGGGGACTGTCGGCAGCTTCTTCGTCGGGCTGCCCAATCTCTTCGTCACCAATACCAACGATGCCGGCGCGGGTTCGCTCCGCCAGGCGGTGATCGATGCCAACACCAATCCCGGCAAAGACATCATCGCCTTCGATCCGAGCTTCAATACCGGCACGGCCACGATCACGCTGACGTCGGGCGTGCTCGCCATCAGCGAAGCTGTGACGATCATCGGGCCGCTGGGCGCGGTGACCGTGTCGGGCAATAACGCAAGCCGCGTGTTCGATGTTTCGTCATCACCGGCCGCTGCCGGGATCAGCATCAGCAATCTGACTCTAGCCAATGGATCCGCCGCGACCGGTGCCGGTATCTTCACTGGCGACGAATTCGTGACCCTCACCAATGTCACGGTGAGAGACAGCAAGACCACTGGTCGCGGAGCCGGTATCTTTGTCGGCAGTACCGCGAATCTGACCCTCGCCAATTCTGTGATCAGCGGCAACAGTGCCGGCAGCGATGGCGGCGGCATCTACGTCGCCAGCGGGGCAACAGCCACTGTCTCCGTGACCGACAGCACCATCGCCAACAACACCTCCGCGCTAGACGGCGGCGGCATCTACTTCTTCAGCGGCGGCAATCTCAGCCTCACTCGCAGCACCATCTCCGGCAACAAGTCCAGCGGGACCACGGGGGGAGGAGGTATCTACTTCTTCGGCACGGTCGGGGCCGGCGGGTTCAACATCATCAATAGCACCGTCTCGGGCAACTCCGCTGCCAACAGCGGCGGTGGTATCGTGTTGACCAGCTTCACGGGTCAGGCATTCATCCGCAACTCCACGATCACAGGCAATATCTCGGCCTCGACGAGCACGGCAGCCGGCTTTGGGGGTGGAGGCATCTCCCAGCGATCCGGTGCTGGCACCCTGATACTCGAAAGCACGATCGTGTCAGGCAATACCGCCAACCCGACGAACAGTGCCGACGACCTGGCAGCCCTCAATCCTCCACTCATCACCTTCAGCGCGATTTCCGACTTCGATGGTTACTCACCGGACGGAAGCAGCACTGACAACATCTTCGGCAGTTTGATCAACCTGGGGACACTCGCCAGCAACGGCGGCCCGACCCAGACCCACGAATTGCTCGCAGGCAGCCCGGCTATTAATGCCGGCTCCAATTCCCTCGGGTTGACGACCGATCAGCGCGGCACCGGGTTCACCCGCGTCGACGACGGTGCACCCGACATCGGTGCGTTCGAGCGCAAACAGGGCGTGCCCACCGCAACCGGCGGACCCTTCACTAACGTGAGCGTGAATGATCCAACGACCAACCCCTACTTCTTCGACATTACCTACCAGAACAATGTCAACATTCTGTTCTCGTCGCTGGACAACAACGACATCCGCGTGACCTATCCGAACGGCACGACCAGTGTCCTGGCGACGTTCGTCTCCGCGTCACCGCCCGCAGACTCGCCCTCGATCGTGGCGACCTACAAGATCACGCCCCCAGGCGGCACATGGGATGCCGCGGACAACGGCATCTACACGATCAGTGTTGAAGGTTCGCAGGTCAATTCCGCCAACGGCAAGTCGGTCGCTGCGGCCACGATTGGCACTTTCAATGTCGGCTTCCCCAACACATACACAGTCACGACCGCCGCGGATGTAGTCGATCCGAACGATGGCGTGATTTCGCTCCGTGAAGCCATCCTCGCTGCCAACGCAGCAATTGGAACGCCGGACATCATTCTGTTCAGTTCCTTGTTCAACACGCCGCAGACCATCACGCTCGGCGGCACCGAACTCCCCATCACGGACAGCCTCGCCATCACCGGGCCCGTCAGCAAAGTCACAATCTCAGGCGGCGACGCCAGCCGCATCTTCAATATCAGTGGTCCCGGCACGCTGGACGTCAGCTTTGCGAATGTGAACCTCACCGCCGGCAAGACCACGACCACCCGCGGTGGTGCAGTGTCTATCGACAATGAACAGGTCAGCTTCACCGATAGCAGCATCAGCAACAGCACCGCGACTGCGAGCAATGGCGGCGGCATCGGCATCGCCAGCAGTGGAGCGACTCTCACGCTCCTCCGCACGAGCGTCTCGAATAACTCCGCCAGCGCCAACGGCGGTGGAATTGATGCCGGCCCCGGCGGCGTGACCGTCAGCATCACTGACAGCACGCTCTCCGGTAACACCACCAATGCCAACGGCGGCGCATTGGGTCAGGGTGCCGGCATGACCACGATGAGCCGGTCCACGGTCAGCGGCAACCGTGCAAATGCCGGCGGCGGTGGCTTCTACTTCAGCAATAGCATCTTCGACTTCGACAACAGCACCATTTCCAGCAATACCGCCACGACCAACGGCGGCGCTATTCTGCTGACCAGCGCCAACGCGACTCCGCCAACCATTCGCAACAGCACCATCACGGCCAACTCCGCCGGGACCAACGGCGGCGGCATCGCCCGCACCAGCGGCACAGGCACGCTCACGTTTGAGAGCACCATCATTGCGGGGAACCTCAACGCGGCGACCCCCGATTTCAACTTCAATACCCAGACCACGCTCAACGCGGACACTACGCTGATTGGCGTCAACGACGTCGGCAACTTCGACCTGAACGGATTCGGCAACAACAACTTCGGCACGCTGGGCTTCCCCACCGATCCGATCCTCGGCCCGCTGGCCAGCAATGGTGGTCCGACCAAAACGCACGAAGTGCTCGCCGGGAGCCCGGCCGTCGACAATGGATCCAACTCGCAGGGTTACACGACCGACCAGCGTGGCACCGGCTTCAATCGCGTAGTGGGTGCACTTCCCGACGTCGGAGCTTTCGAGCGCGTCGGTGGCACGCCCAACGCCTTCGGCGGGCCCTTCACGCCGATCAATAGCAGCACGGTCGCCTTCTCCGATCCGTATGTCTTCACCGTCACCTACGCCAACGAGAGCGACATCCTCTTCAGCACGCTGGACAACAGCGACATCCGTATTATCGGGCCCGGCTTCAACAAACTCGCCACCTTTGTCAGTGCGTCCCCCGCGTCGGATGCACCGAGCATTATGGCCACCTATCAGGTCAGTGCACCAGTAGGCGGCTGGACCGGTGCGAACAATGGCAGCTACATCGTCAGCGTGGAAGCGAATCAGGTGAAGTCGAGTAATTCCAAGTTCGTCCCGGCCGGCTCGATCGGCGCTTTCGTCGTGGTCCTGCCGCCGTTCCTGGTTACCAACGCCAATGACTCGGGTGCAGGCTCGCTGCGGGAGGCAATTGCCAACGCGAATGCCAACGCCGGACCAGACATCATTGCCTTTGATGCAGGATTCTTCGACGGCACCGTTGGCAAGAATGTGATCACATTGAGTTCCGCACTCCCGGCGATCAACGAGGACATCACGATCAACGGCCCGGGCATGAGCAAGCTCACGGTCAGCGGCAACAACACCAGCCGCGTCTTCGATGTTTCGCTTGCGCCGCTCGGTGCCCTCATCAGCATCAGCGATCTCACCATCGCCAATGGTTCTGCCGCGACTGGTGCCGGGCTCCTCACCGGCGACGAAGTCGTAACACTCACCAACGTCACCGTGAAGGACAGCAAGACCTCCGGTCGCGGAGCCGGCATCTTTGTCGGCAGTGCTACCGCTGGCAATCTCACGCTGGTGAGTTCCGTGGTCAGCGGCAACAGTGCGGGCAGCGATGGCGGCGGCATCTACGTGGCCGGTTCGACCGCAGGCGGCACACCTGTCGTCTCCATCACCGACACGACCATCGCCAACAATACCTCGGGAGCAGACGGCGGCGGCATCTACTTCTTCGGCGGCGGCAGCTTCAGCCTCAATCGCAGCACCATCTCAGGCAACAAGTCCAGCGGAGCCACTGGCGGTGGCGGCATCTACTTCTTCGGGATCGTCTCCGGCAACGGATTCAGCATCCTCAACAGCACCATCTCGGGCAACTCCGCTGCCAACAGCGGTGGTGGCATCGTCCTCACCAGCTTCACCGGCGAAGCCGTCATTCGCAACTCCACGATCACTGGCAATACCTCGGCCTCCACGAGCACGGCGGCTGGCTTCGGTGGCGGTGGCATCTCCCAGCGTTCCGGTGTCGGCACCGTGACACTCGAAAGCACGATCGTCTCCGGCAACACTGCCAGCGTGACCAACGGTCGCGACGACCTGGCGGCCCTCAATGCTCCGCTCATCACCTTCAGTGCGATCTTCGACAGCGATGGCTTCACCGAGGCGGGAGGCAGCGGCAGCAATCTCCCGGCCGCGACGAACCTCAATCTCGGGGCACTCGCCAACAATGGCGGTCCGACCCAGACACACCTCCCCGGCGCGGGCAGCCCGCTGATCGATGCTGGCTTCAACTTCGATCCCGTCAACAACAACGTCGATCAGCGCGGTCTGAATCGCGACTTCGGCACTACCGACATCGGCTCTGTCGAACTCCAGACCGTCGCGCCAGTAGTTACGGGATTCACCGTCAACGGCGGCGCGATTCAGCGGTCGCGGCTCACCACGATCCGCGTCACTTTCGCCGGCTCCGTCGATGCTTCCGCTTTCCAGGCCAGCGGTGCTATCACGCTGCTGCGGACCGCGGCCACAGCCGCTGGCACAGTGGGCACGATCGTGAATACCTCCAATGGGCTCATCGTCTCCGCGGTCGGCGGCGATCCGAACTCTCTCGACCTTACCTTCGCCAACATCGCGAACAGCGGCGTCGAATTCGGCTCGCTCGCCGATGGACGCTGGCAGCTTGCGATCGCCAGCGCAAGCTTCACCAGCACCGCGGGCGATGAGCAACTTCGCCGCCTCTACGGCGACATCAACAACGATGGCACGGTCAGCGGGAACCCCGACTTTGCTCAGTTCGGCAGCGCCTTCGGCACAACCCCCGGTATCGGTGTGAGTGCCTTCGATTTCAACAACGACGGCCAGATTGATGGCAGTACCGATTTCGCTCAGTTCGGTGCCCGCTTCGGTCTCACCCTCTAACGGAAGGCTGCTTTCAATTCGACCTCCTCCGCATCCTCGCAGAGGAGTTCGGCGTGGTGCGAAAACTGGGTCATCCGAGAAGCACGTACTTGGCCAGGTGGATTGAGTAGATGCGGAGGTGGAAGAACTCTTCATCGCGATAGCCGTAGGCTTGGCGTTGCAGGGTTTTGATTTTGTTGTTGACGCCTTCCAGCGGGCCGGTCGAGATCGGGCAGCGATAGTAGTTCAGCAATCCGTCGCGGTGCAGCCGGAAGGTGCTGGCCATCTTCAACAGCACCGACAGTTTCGACGCCTCGGCCCGGCGGCACCAGTCGTCGAGGAAGCGTTTGGCGGCGTGCCAGTTCTCCTGGTCCCAGAAGTGCCGGAAC
>JBGSSZ010000413.1:0-3472 GCA_041736785.1 Limnoglobus sp. | reverse complement strand
GCATCCGCGTCAGTGCGTCCGACTTCAACGGCGACGGCTTTGCCGATCTCGTCGCCACGGCCGGTCGCGGCACGCAGACCCGCGTCCGCGTCTTTGATGGCCGCACCCGCACCCTCATCAGCGACTTCGTCCCCTACGATGTCCGCTTCACCGGCGGCGTCTTCATCACAGCGGGCGATGTCACCGGCGACGGCGTCGCGGATGTCATCACCAGTGCCGACGTCGGCGGCGGCCCGCACGTGCAGGTCTTCGACGGTCTCACCGGTCGCAGTGCCTTCAGCTTCTTCGCCGACGACCCGAATTTCCGCGGCGGAGTCCGGATCGGCCTGCAGGATGTCGATGGCGATGGCGTCAACGAGATCGTCACGGGCACTGGCCCCGGCTCACCTGCACGCATCCGGCTCTGGAAGTTCGGAGCGTTGACGCCGCTCGAAGAGTTCTACGCCTTCGACGGCACCTACACCGGCGGCGTGTACGTGGGCTGATCAGTTTCGATAGTCTCGCAGGTGCCTGACCTTGCGAGACAGATTGATGAGAAAATGATGATTCCCGCCCAGGTGACGACTTGGCGGCATATTGAAGGCCACTACAACTTGCGCGTTGCGTGGGACTGATTGCACGCACATTTCAGCTGACCATGGAACTCCACTCACATTTTCCGGGAGCCACTCATGTCCGTGCGGCAAATTCTGACCTCGTTGGCGACGCTTGCGTTAGCATTGCTCGCGAGTAGCCGTGCCACTGCACAGTTCACTTGGAATGGGCCATTCACTGGCACCCCCAATTGGTCAGCCGGGAACTGGATGCCGGCTGTGCCTCCCGCGGGCGGGAGTGCTGGCACGATCCTGACCTTCAATCAACTCGGTGCAGGAAGCTACACGGCGGCCAACGATCTGGGCAACCCGTTTCAACTGACGAGTTTGGAATTGAACAGCAACGGGGGTGGGATCACGGTCAGCAATCTCGCCGGGAACTCACTCGAATTCGTCGGCTCAGCCCGCATCACGCAGGAGGGCCTCGGCAATGCTGTCCTGAGTGCCGCATCGACGCTCTCCGGCGGCAACACCCTGATTGACGGCACCAACTTTGGGAACCTTCAGATCAGCGGCGTGCTCTCCGGCCCCAGTGCCCTCACCATCCTGCGGCCGCAAGCTTTGTCCTTCACCGGATTCGTCGACCTGACGGCTGCGAACTCCTTCCTGGGCGGCGTCTCACTCTTCGGCGGCAATCTCCGCGTTGGCAATGCCACGGCTCTGGGCAGCGGCACACTCACCATCGGGGGCGGAACCCTCGGAGCCACGACGACGACCACCCTGGCCAATCCGGTCGTGCTCAATGCCGACTTGGTTTACAACGGTTTCGGCACTCTCACCCTGACCGGTGACATCAGCGAAAACGGCAGCCGCGGTTTGGTCATCAGTGCACAATCCAACAGCACACTGACCCTGCAGGGCACCAGCACCTACACGGGAGCGACCGTGGCGATTGTGAATCCGGTGAACATCTCCAACTCTCCTACAGGCGGCAACCTGACTCTCAGCGGGCCCAATGGCACAGCAGCACTTTCGAGCGCGTTTGTGTTCAATGCTGCCAGCAATCTCACACTCGATAATGCGACAGCGGGCTCCAACAACAATAATCGCATCGGCGACTCAGCACCCGTCACAATCTCCGGCGGCACACTGACCCTGGTGGGTGCCAACAGCGGCGCCACACTGGAAGACATTGGCGGGCTCTCCGGTCGCGGATCGGTCTTCGTCACGGTCACGGCGAGCACCACTGGCAATACCGGCACGACGCTGCAGTCCGACAGTCTGACCCGCTTGGATCGTGCACAGTTCAATTTCCGCGGCAGCAGCACGGCATTTGGTGGCCCGCTGGCTGCCAACGTCGCGAATCTGATCTTCGACGTCGCACCTGCCCTCACCGGTGGCGGCGGTGCCGCGGGAACCACAACCATCTCGATCATCCCCTACGCCGTCGGAGGATTCACGTCCACAACCACCGGCACCGATCTGGTTACGTATGGGCCCAACGGCATTCGGCCGTTGTCTACTACGGCCAATGAGTATGCCACGGCAATTACCAGCGGCTCCACAACAGCCAATAATGTCCGTCTGACCGCTGCCCAGGCCATCACGGCACCCACTCAGATCAATGCTCTCCTCATTGCTACTGGCACACCGTTCACCGGCAGCACCTCCAGCCTGACCGTGGATTCGGGTTTGATCTTCAACACATCCACCGCGACCATCCCCGCAGCTATGACGCTCGACTACGGCAGTCGCGAGGCGATCTTCCACAACAACGCCACCCTCACCGTGGATGGTGTGCTGACCGGCTCGAACGGATTGACCAAGAATGGGACCTCCAACCTCAACCTCAACAACACGGCTAACAACGTCACAGGGAGGCTGACCCTCAACCAGGGACTGGTCAGCTTCACGGACCCGGCCGCTGTTGCCAGCTTCAACGACATCACCGTCAACGGCCGCGTGACCACAACCACTCCCGGCCTGACATTCAGCCCCACCACTGGCTCTGCCACCCTGAATCAGCCCATCTCCATCACCGACGGGTTCGCTCGCTTCACGACGGGATCCACCGGGTCCACGCTCACGCTTGCAGGTCTCATCGATGGTCCCGGTGGCGTTCTCATCCTGACCGGCAACGTCGAACCCACCAACACGAACAACAGCTACACGGGCCAGACACGCGTCTTCAGCGGCAACCTGCTCGTCAGCTCCGACGCGGTGCTCGGCAATGGTGGCGGCGTTGACATCGGAGCTAGCAGCACCACCGGTCTGCGGTTGACCGGAACCTGGACGACCAGCCGGCAGATCAATTTCTCCTTCGCCAGCCAGGTCGACACCAACGGATTCGATTGGACCATCAACTCGCCCCTCACCGGCGTCGCCGCGACGCTGAATAAAGTCGGGACTGGCATCTGGACGCTCACCCAGGGCGGCGCACTCGGACAGAGCAACACCGCGGGATCGCAGACGACGACAACCACGCTCAATATCGGCGAGGGCGAACTACGCGTCTTGAACTCGTCCGGTTCAGCCACCGGCACGGCCACCGTCAATATCAACTCCACCGGCGTCCTCAGTGGCAACGGCGCAATCGCAGGCAACACCACCATCTCCAATACGGGCACTGTCAATCCCGGCAGTGGTACTTCGACGCCGGCCACGCTCAACTTCGGAGCAAATTTGACGGTAAACGGCACCTACCTCGTCGATGCCGATCTCCTCAGCTCCGACAGTTTGAATGTCGCGGGCTTGCTAACCATGGGCAATGGCAGCATCATCGATCTATCCGCCGGCACTTAGGCGTTCGGAACGTCGAGTTTTACCCGAACTTGGCCTATTCGGGACCAGCAGGTTCGTGACAGGATGCCGCGTCGCGTACCCCGGAACCCCGAGATCGAGTCATGGACGACACCACCAGCGATGACCTCCTCCGCTTT
>JBGSSZ010000660.1:0-3320 GCA_041736785.1 Limnoglobus sp. | reverse complement strand
CAGCACCCTGGTCACCGACGAGCAGGCTGCCGCGCGGGTCGAGCGCTTCGCGCGCGACGTGCTGGGCAAGCAGGTGGTCCGCTGCGGCGACCGCTCCGGCTTCGTGGTCAACGCGTTGCTGGTTCCCTACCTGCTGTCGGCGATCCGGATGGCCGAGACAGGTGTGGCCACCGTGGAGGACATCGACACCGCGGTGGTCGCGGGTCTGTCCCACCCGATGGGCCCGCTGCGGCTGTCCGACCTGATCGGCCTGGACACCATGAAACTGATCGCTGACTCGATGTACGACGAGTACAAGGACCCCCACTACGCGCCACCGCCGTTGTTGCTGCGGATGGTCGAAGCGGGTCAGCTCGGAAAGAAATCCGGCAAAGGGTTTTATACATATTGAACGCGCGAGCGCTTTGTGCATTCACCGGCGCAATTGACTAAGCTGCAAGCCGGTAGACCTCCGGGTCTCTGGTCGGGGGACCGTGTTGGTGAACGTTTCTCAACCGGCTGCCCGACCACGCGAGCGAAAAGCTGAAGGGTAGCTGTTGATGGCAGAGGTGGATACTGATCTCACTCCGTACTACGAGGAGTCTCAGTCGATCTACGACGTCTCCGATGACTTCTTCGCGCTGTTCCTGGGCCCCACCATGGGCTACACCTGTGGCTACTACGAGCGCGAGGACATGTCGCTCGACGAGTCCCAGACCGCCAAGTTCGACCTGGCACTGGGCAAGCTCAACCTCGAGCCGGGGATGACCCTGCTCGACGTCGGCTGCGGCTGGGGTGGTGCGCTGGAGCTGGCCGTCCAGAAGTACGACGTCAACGTGATCGGAATCACGCTCAGTAAAAACCAGTCCGAGTTCGCCCGCAGGCGGCTGGCCAGGCTGGACACCGACCGCTCGATCGAGGTGCGTCTGCAGGGCTGGGAGGAGTTCGAACAGCCCGTCGACCGCATCGTCAGCATCGGCGCCTTCGAGGCCTTCAAGGCCGAGCGCTACCCGCTGTTCTTCGACAAGGCCTACAGCCTGCTGCCCAGCGACGGCCGGATGTTGCTGCACACGATATTGGCGCACACCCAGAAGTTCTTCCGCGACAACGGCATCAAGCTCACCATCAGCGACCTCAAGTTCATGCAGTTCATCGGCACCGAGATCTTCCCCGGCGGGCAGCTGCCCGCGGTCGAGGACATCGAGCAGCTCGCACAGGACTCCGGGTTCACCCTGGAGCGCGTCCACCTGCTGCGCGAGCATTACGCGCGCACCCTCGACATGTGGGCGGCCAACCTGCTGGCCAGCCACGACGAGGCGATCGCCATCACCTCGCCGGAGATCTACGACCGCTACATGAAGTACCTGACCGGCTGCGCGGACTTCTTCCGCCGCGGCATCACCAACATCGGCCAGTTCACCCTCGTCAAGAGCTGAGCCGGCAGGTCAGGCCTGCGCCAGCCTCTTCTTCTCCGCCTCGACGTCGAAGTCGGCGGGCGGCCAGGTGAGCTTCATGCCCTTGAGCGCTTCGATGAGCAGTTCGTTGATCGCCAACCGGGCGTACCACTTCTTGTCGCAGGGAATGACGAACCAGGGCGCGTGGTCGGTCGACGTGCGCTCCAGCACCGTCTGATACGCCTCCTGGTAGGCCGGCCACAGTTTGCGCTCGTCGAGGTCGCCCGGGTTGTACTTCCAGTACCGGTCCGGGCGCTCCAGGCGTTCGGCCAGCCGCCGCTTCTGCTCGTCGAGTGAGACGAACATCGCGCACTTGACCACCGTGGTGCCGGAGTCGACGAGCTCCTTCTCGAAGGCGTTGATCTCGTCATAGCGCGGCTCCCAGACCTCCCGGGGCACCAGTTCGTGCACTCGCACCACCAGGACATCCTCGTAATGCGATCGGTCGAATACGCCGATGTTGCCGGCGGCGGGCAACGCCTTGCGGATGCGCCACAGGTAGTGATGGGCCCGCTCCTCCTCGGTGGGCACCCCGAAGCCGGTGTACTGGATGCCCATCGGATTGCCGGCGCCCACGACGTGCTTGACGATGCTGCCTTTGCCTGCGGTGTCCATACCCTGCAGAACCAGCAGCAGCGAGCGGGCGTTACTGCTGGCCTTGCCGTTGGCGTAGAGCATCTCCTGCAGGCCCGCGAAGCGTTCGTTGCGCTCGGCCTGCACCTCGGCCGACCCGTCCTTGTCGCCGGCGTAGCCGGGGCTGGAGTCGGTGTCGAGGTCGGCGATCTTCTCGCCGGGACGAAACGCGAGGATCTTGTGTGGTTCGTGGGTCCACTCTGAGGGCAGCTCGGGCATAGCCGAGAAGCCTAGCCAGGGTTGAGCGCTGCGGGCAGGACCGGCGAGGGGTGCGAGTCCGAGTTGAACCGCTCGAGCGAGCCGCCGGCCTCGACGATGCCGCACAGCGCGTTCCAGCACAGCATCGTCAGGTAGTCGATCAAATCGTCGCTGCTCATCCTGGGGTTGGACATCCACGAGTGGGTGGCCAGCTGGACGCCGCCGACGATGAGATAGGCCCACGGCTCCACGCCGCGGGTGTCCATCCCGGCCCTTTGCATCCGCCGGCGCAACACCACCGCGAGCATCCGCGCGATGATCTGCTCCGAATCGGCGATGACTTTGTTTTTGCTGGCCGAACTGTTTGCCATCACGAATCGGTAGGGCTCGGGCTCGTTGGCGACGGTATCGACGTACACCCGGATGATCTCGCGGGTGAGGTCGAAACCGTCCAGGTTCGACGACAGCGCACCGGCCATGTTGGGGATCAGGGTGGTCTGTGCGAACCGCATCATCACCGCGGTGGTGAGGTCGTTCTTGTCGACGAAGTAGCGGTACAGCACCGTCTTGGAGACGCCGATTTCCGCAGCTATTTCGTCCATACTGACGTCGCGGCCCCGCTGACGGATAGCCTCGAGCGCACCGTCCACCAATTCGGTGCGGCGTTCGACCTTGTGCTGATGCCAGCGTCGCTTCCGACCGTCGGTCTTGGCCCGGGTTTTGTCCGGGCCATGGCCTATCTGCTGTGCCACTATCGCGGAGTCCGTTCCCCTAGTCCCGGCCGATTCTACGGGCAGATTTGATGGCGGGGTCACATTAACTGGGCTTGCACGTAGCGGATGATGGAGGAGTGCCAGCAAAACATCGCCTCCCGGAGTTGCCGACGGGGGTAGTCCGCACGGGTGCGTCCCTCGCGGAAACGTTCGCCGGAGCGGACCCGGAAGCCGACGCCGAGCGCCGTCGCGGACTCAATCGGATGAAGGCGGTGGCGCTCAGTTTCCTGATCGGCGCGACCGTGATCTTTCTGGTCTGCCGCTGGGGACTGGCCCAGGGCGG
>JBGSSZ010000647.1:0-27242 GCA_041736785.1 Limnoglobus sp. | reverse complement strand
GTTTCCGGCCAGAGCGGGCACCGCCGGGGTGTGCCGGTCTTGGGTCGGCGAAAGTCGAGCCACCCTGCCCGTTTCAGTGCTGACCGCGGTAGCTCGCTGCAATCGCCCTGACCGAATCCGCAGTTGATGCCGAGTAGGATCATCGCATCGAGCGGAGTGCCGGCGGCTTCGACCAGGCGGAGGATGTCGGCGGACTCAAAGAGCCGCGGAGCCTTGTCGGCGCGGTCGATGCGGATGGTACGGCGTGACGGTTTCGCGAACGCGTTGCCGTAGCGCAGCGGAGCGTCGATCAGTTCGGCCTCGTAGGCGTGCTTGAAGAGCGTGCGGACTCGCTGAACGTGGCCACCGAGCGTTACGGCGTTGTACTTGGTTGCCAGCTTCCGGCGGAGCTTGGCGAAGTCGTCGGGCCGGATGTCGGCAAGAGTGCGGCTTCGTCCAAGCTCATCGACGACGATTCCGCAGGTCCGCTTGTAATCACCGAATGATCGCGTCGCCAGTTCGCCGGATTCCACCTGAGAGAGTTTGGCCGTGAGAAAGTGATTGACCGCATCGGCGAGGGTGTAGCTGCCGGGTGTAGTCCGAACCTTGCGGCCTGCTTTCAGGTCATCCCATTCAGCGGCATAGCGTTTGAGCGCGGTGTCTTTTTCGGAGCCGAAATAGTAGAATTGGCCGCGATGCTTCTTGCACCATTGACCACTGGAATGCAGCCACAAGGGGAACTTGTGCGGTCGCTTCGTCGTTGGCATGGGAAGTGTCTACCGGGTGTAGTTTCGGGTGTAGTCGCTTATACCCGCTGTCCTCACATGGTAGAAAATGCTTGATTTTAAGTCAAGCCCTCGTAGCTCAGGGGATAGAGCATCGGTTTCCTAAACCGAGGGTCGATGGTTCGAATCCATCCGGGGGCAGTCTTGTCCTTCAATCACATCATGTCGAGTGTGCGCGGAAACGCGATGCAATCTGACGAAATCGACGCGGGCGACGCCAGGGGCGGTGCAGCCACGTCGTGAAATCATCCCAGAGAGAGTAGGCCACCGGTGTGACCAGCAAGGTGAGCAGGAGCGAGAGCAACTGACCGCCGAGGATCACTTTGGCCATGCTGGCACGGGCACTGGCACCCGGGCCCTGCCCGGTCGCGATCGGAATCATCGCGGCGACAAGCATGATGGTGGTCATGAGGATCGGCCGCAGCCGCTTTTGATTCGCCTGCAGGATGGCGTCATTTCGGGGCATGCCGCGGGCGCGGAGCACGTTGGTGTAGTCCACTTGCAGGATGCCGTTTTTCTTGACGATGCCGAAGAGCATGAACAGGCCGATCATCGCGTAGACGTCAAGCGGTGTGCCGAGCAGCATCAGGCTGACGAGTGCGAACGGGAGCGTCAACGGCACCGCGAGCAGAATCGTGATCGGATGCACCAGGCTCTCGAACTGTGCAGCGAGGATCATGTACATGAACGCGAAGGCGAGCATGAATGCGAGTGCGAAGTTACTATTGGAGTCCTGCATCAGTTTCGCCTCGCCCAGGAATTCGACGCGGTATTCGGGCGGGATGTCGGCGGTTTTGAGAAAGCCCTGGAGATCGATGAGTGCGTTTCCGAGTCCGATGCCGGGTGCGAGATTGGACGTGACGCTAATCTGCCGCTGGCGTGAGAACCGCTCGATGGTGCTGGGCCCGCGGGCAGCTTCGAGGCTGGCGATGTTGCGGAGTTCGACCAGAGTGCCGCGGTTGGTGGGCACGGCCAGTCGGGCCACGGTCTCGGGGCGATCTCGGCTGGGCAGATCGGCCCGGAGCCAGACGTCGTACTGATCGACGCCTTCCTTGTATTTGGTCACGGCTTCACCGCCGACGAGGACCTGCAGCGCGCCGGCGATTGTGGCAATGTTCACTCCGAGGTCCGCCGCCTTTTCGCGATTGATGCGCACCTGAAGTTCGGGGTTGCGGTTGCTCGCGGTCGTGTCCACATCGGTGAACTGCGGTTGAGTCTTCATCCAGTCGGCGAGCTTGGTCGAATACTCACCCAATTTTGCAATTTCCGGTCCGCGGATACTCACTTCCACCTGCACATTCTTGAACGCACTGCTGCTGAAGAGCTTCACTTCCTGGACATTGCAGCGGAGGTCGGGATAGTCGCTCATGATGTCGCGGGCCTCCTGCATGACATCGCGCTGGTGATAGCTTCGCTCGGTAAGGTCGATCATGCGGCAGTAGATCAGGACTGCGGTGACATCCCCCTGCCCTTTCGGTGACTTGCCCGTGGTGTCGCCGATTTCAGTGAAGACATTGGTGACGCCGCAGAGTTTGGCGAGCTTGGATTCGATCTCGGCACACTCCTGCGAGGCACGGTCGAGCGTGTAGCCCTCGGGCAGCGTGATCGAAAGCTCGAACTCGCTCTGGTCGTCTTTGGGTACGAAGTCTGTGCCGACGATGCCGAAGAGCGGGCCCGTGGCGAGGAAACTGCCGAGAGTGGCGAGTACGATAACCCAGCGACGGCGGAGACTCCATGCGAGCGTACCGACATAGCGTCGGGTGATCCACGCCCAGACGCCTTGCGATTGCGGATTGTGGAATTCGGAATGCGGATTGGAAGAACTGGTCTTCGAATCCGCATTCCGAATTCCGCGTTCCGCATTACCCCGGAGCCAGCGAGCGCAGAGCATCGGCGTGAGCGTGAAGCTCACCACCATGCTCAGGATGATGCAGAAGGCGACGACGTAGCCGAAACTGTTGAAGAAGCGGCCGACCTGACCTGACATGAACGCGATGGGTGCGAAAATCACCGCCAGCGACATCGTCGTGGCCAGCACGGCGAGTGAGATTTCCTTTGTCGCCGTCGATGCGGCTTGCAGCGGCGTGCGGCCTTCCTCTTCGATGTGACGCACGACATTCTCAAGCACAACCACGGCGTCGTCGATCACAATGCCGACCGCGATGATGAGCCCCAGCAAGGTCATGTTGTTCAGGCTAAAGCCCATGAAATCCATGAAGGCGAAGGCACCGATGATGCTGGTCGGCACCGCGAGTGCAGCGATCAGCATGGTCCGCCAGTCGCGGATGAAGAGGAACAGCACGCCCGAGACGAGTAATGCCGCGAGCATGAGGTGAAACTTCACTTCGCGGATCGAGCCATCGATGAACTTGGCCTGATCGCGGATGACTTCGAGCTTGATGTCGGCGGGGAGCGTGGCCTTGATGACTTCGAGGCGATCCTGCACAGCCTTGGAGACGTTGACCGTGTTGCCGCCGGACTGCTTTTGCACGACGAGACTGACGGCAGCATTGCCGTCGAGTCGGGACAATCCGCGTGGCTCTTCCACGCCGTCTTCGACGCGGGCGAGGTCGCTGATGCGGATGGGATACCCGTCGCGGTTGGCGACAATAATGTCGCGGAAGTCCGCGGGAACATTGACGCGACCGAGTGTTCGGAGCACTTCTTCGCGTTGGCCCTGATCGACGCGGCCGCCGGGCAATTCGAGATTCTGTCGCTGCAGCGCGAGGCGGACATCCTCGACGGAGAGAGCGTGGCTGCGAAGTTGATCGGGATCGAGCCAGACATTGATGGCGCGGTTCTGCCCGCCGATGAGCAGAACGGCCCCGACTCCATAGACGCCTTCCAGATCTTCTTTGATCTGCTTGCGAGCGATCTCTGTGATCTCGCGAAGGCTGCGTCGCCCGGAAATGGCCACCGTCACCACGGGAGCCGCATCGAGATTGAACTTTTCCACGATCGGTGGATCGGTGCCGAGCGGCAACTGCGGCAGCAGCGTCGAGAGACGATCGCGGACTTCCTGAGCCGCGACGTCGCCGTTCTTCTCGAGCTTGAACCCGACGACGATCTGCGAGAACCCTTCCTTGGTCGTGCTGCGAAGTTCGTCGATGCCGCTGACAGTGTTGACGGTCTCTTCGACTTTCTTGGTGACTGCCGATTCCATTTCATCGACGCTGGCACCGCGCAGCGTGGTGGTGATGACGACCACGGGCACGTCGACATTCGGGAAGAGTTCGACGCCGAGACGGCCATAGGACGCGAGGCCGAGCACAATTGGCGCGAGCACGAGCATGGTCGTGAAGACGGGGCGGCGGATGCAGAGGTCCCAGATGGCCATGCTCAGTTCTCCCCGCGAAGCCGCACGGCGCTGCCGTCCACGATCTGCGTCAGCCCGGAGGTGATCACCTTTGCGTCGGCTGGGATCGGTCCGATCACTTCGAGCCAATCTTTGTCCCGGCTGCCAATTCGCACCTCGATTGCTTTCGCTTTCCCCGCGTCGTCGATGAAGACTTTCGTGACTCCAGCGAACTGAACCACTGCCGAGGCGGGTACCGTGAGCACTTTGTCATCGCTCCGGGTGAGGATGCTGGCTTTGGCGAAGCCACCGCACTTGAGAGTGCCCTCATCGTTGGGAATCTCTATCTCGACCGTGAAAGTGCGATTGCTGCTGTCGACTGTGGGATTGACCCGCGTCACGCGGCCGTGAAAGGTGCGATCGCGATACGCTTCAGTCGTCACTTCGACGGCCTGACCGACTGCGACTTCGGAAATGTGCTTCTCCGACACCATGACTCTCAACTTGAGCTTGTGATCGAGCACGAGCCGGAACGCATTCGTGACCGGCATCGAGCGGATCATCTCTCCTTCACTGACCATCCGCTGCGCGATCGCGTATTTCAGATTCGACCCGCTGGACGGTATGGGTGCTTTGAGTGAGCAATCGGCACGTGCCTGGATGGCGGATTCGAGCGAGGCTTTCCGCAGTCGGGCCGCAGCGAGGACCGCACGAGCCTCTGTGATCGCCTGATTCCGCGAGGCCTCGGCGATTTTCCATTCGGTCTCGATCACGTCCACTTCGTCCTGCGACGCTGCATTCCCGGTCTGCAAATTCTTCTTTGATTTCAGCCGGCGGGTGGCGTCTTCGAGTGTCGCAGCAGCACGCCGCACTGACGAAACTTTCTCAACATCGAACTCGTCCGTGGGGAGTGCCGTCAGGCCGATCTTGGCCAATTCCGCAGTCAGTGCATGCTTTGCCTCTTCGATGGCAAGTTCGTAGTCTTTCGGATCGAGTTCGAGCAGCACGGCACCGGGAGCCACGCGGTCGCCGATGTCGGCACGGATCGTCAGCACGCGGCCATCCACTTTGGGCGAGAGCGTGGTCTCCTCAAAACCGTTGAGCGTGCCGACCGCTGTCACGGTCCGCTGCAGCGTTCGTGTCGTCAGCGGTTCGACGGTGATCGCGATTGGTGCCGCTTCAGGCGTTTTGTCACCGCTGGCCGACGTGCTGCCGCCACATCCGAGCGCGAAGCATGCGAATGCCACGACCATGCCGGTCGCGAGCTTGCGCGATGTACTTCGTTGGATCCGCCGCCGCTCGGCGTCGCTCAGCATACCATGCAGGACCACATCGAGAATCGCCGCGGCTTGCTGCTTCGGATTCGCGGTCCGCCGGGAGAGGTGATTGCTGAGTACGGTACCATAGAGGAGATCGCAGATGACTTCGAGCGTGCGGGCGGACGCAAGTTTGCGGAAGCGGCCCGCCCGGATCAGCGCGTCGATGAACGGCACATCGCGATCGTTCTTCTTATATTTTTCGGCGAAATAGAGCGGTGTGTGCCGATCGCGGAACACGGCTCGCTCCTGGATGAAGAGTTCCGCCATCTCCGGTCTGCGGTGGAAGAAACGTAGGTACGCCGTCACGGCATCGCGGACGAGATCGAGCGGATCCCGGCTCTCACGTTCAAACAGTGCATCGATTTCCTTGGAGAGGTCGGCGAGCCCGCTATCCACCGCGGCGAGAAAGAGATCCTGCTTGGCAGGAAAGTAGCGGTAGATCGTACCTTTTCCGATGCCGATGGCGTCGGCGATTTCCTGCACGTCGGTGTCGGCGTAGCCGCGCTCGGCAAAGAGCTTCGCCGCCGTGAACAGGATTTCCTCCCTGCGACGGCTCTCAAGTGCCGGATTCTTCGGACGGCCCGGTTTGCGGAGCGGAACTGCAATCATCGGCCTCACCATTATTTAACGGACTGGTCCGTCCACTTATTCATGATAGCAATCATGCCGAGGCTGTCCAGCCCGAACAGACTCCCCCACCGCCAGCGGGGTTCGCGCAGGATATAATCGATTCATCACCGCTGGACCGCATTATGACGCTCGATTGGTCGCCGCTCGTTCAGATGCTCCGCCAACACCAGACGGTCCTGCTGATGACGCACATCCGCCCGGACGCGGACGGCCTCGGCTCGCAGCTTGCCATCGCGGACGCACTGCGCAGCATGGGCAAGACGCCGCGCATCGTGATCGGTAGCAAACTGCTGCCGCGCTACGAATTCCTCGATCCCCAGCGCGCTGTCATTGAGGACTTCACACTACCGGGCGATGCATATCGCGACGTCGATGCGATCGTGATTCTTGATACAGGCACCTGGGGGCAACTTGGCGAGTTCGGGTCATTCCTGCGCTCGATGACCGTGCCCAAAGCGGTGGTGGATCACCATCGCACTCAGGATGACCTCGGCGGACTGGCATTCGTGGACACCAGTGCCGAAGCCACGGGGCGTCTGGCGTACGAGATCATCCGGGCCCTCGATGTGCCGATCTCGAAGAACGCCGCTCACAATATGTTCATGGCGCTCGCACTCGACACCGGTTGGTTCCGCCACCCGAACACAACCGCTGCCACCTATGCGTTGGCGTCCGAACTGGTCGCCTTCGGCGCGAACCCCACACCGCTCTACGAGCAACTTTTCGAATGTGCTCCACTGGCCCGGCTCAAGCTCGCCGGCATCGCACTGTCGCGAATGGAAGTGATCGCTGGCGGGCAGGTGTCGTATCTGCAGGTAAAACTTGCGGACTACGCTGCCACCGGTGCGGTGCCGGGCGACACGGAGGACTTGATCAATTACCCACGCAGCATCGACGGCGTCGAGGTGGCGATGATATTCATCGAGCAGCCGGAAGGGGGCACGAAGGTGAGCTTCCGGGCACGGTCGCGAGTCGATGTGTCGAAGCTGGCCGAGCGTTTCGGCGGCGGCGGACACAAGCTGGCTGCGGGTGCGCGACTCGACGAGGAGTTGCCCGTGGCGATCAGTCGCGTGCTGGCCGCGGTCGACGAGGCCCTTCGCGCAGCGACGGCGTGAACATCAGCGGCAGAGCCGCAACCATCAGCCGCATTTTCTTCCACTTTGACACTTCCGGCCGCCGCGACCAGACATCGTAGTCCTGCCCGGCGATGGCATCGAGAATCGCCTCCCCGCCGCGGAGGAAGAGCGTGACATCGATGCGGGCCTGCCGCGGCAATAGCGACGGCAACTCCGAGCCGCGAACGAAATAATTGCGAGTGCGCTCGACCTCAAATTGGATTAACTCGCGCAGCGGGGCATCGATGTCAGTGGGGTCGGAGAGATCGCAGCCGAATTGCTGACGGTCTTCACGCGGAAGATACACGCGACCCATTTCAAAGTCGCGGCGGACATCCTGCCAGAAATTCGCAAGCTGCAGCCCGGTGCAGATTTCGTCAGACAGCCGGGCACGACTCTCGTCGATACTCTCGAACAGGTGCAGGACGATGCGGCCCACCGGGTTCGCCGAACGGCGACAGTAGTCGAGCAATTGCGCGAAGGTATCGTAGTCGCGAATCTGCTGGTCCTGCTCAAACGCGGAGAGCAAGTCGTCAAACAACGCTTGCGGAATGGCGAACTTGCCGACAGTGGCTGCCAGTGCTGTAGTGATGGGATGAATGGCGGCACCGCGATAGCAGGCATCGAGTTCGGCACGCCACCAGCCAAGAAGCGGCAGTGCATTGTTCGTTTCATCCGCGAGATCGTCGGCCCAGCGGCACCAGGCGTAGACTGTGTGAAAGTGCGGTCGCAGACTCCTCGGCAGCAATAGCGAAACAACTGTGAAATTTTCGTAGTGCGATTTCGCCACATATTCGCAATAGGCGGCCGCTTTGGAGACATCCTGGCAGCGGCTGTCCGGGCCGTGCTCCCGCAACTCTCGTGCGAAATCCCAGCGACTCATTTCTGCTCGACAATGCGAATCGGCGTCGAAAGATGATACTTCTTTCCATCGGACTCGAACTCTGCCTCGATGAAGAACGCGTCAAAGGGCTGCGTGCATCGCTGCTCGATTCGAAGCAACTTGTCCGCGGCGGTCTGATCGCCGCCGGCAGTCCACTTGGACTTCCGGAAATCCCGCGATTGCGAAGTTGCATGCCAGACGCGGCACGTTTTAGGCACGGTGCTGAACTTGGCCTCGATAGTCCCTGCAGGTGCGGCCGACTCCGGAAACGTGACCTCAATCGTTGGAATCGATTCCTTGGCGATGATCGCTCGACTGAACGCCGCGAGCGTGTCGACCATTCGCATCGGGAAAATCTCCTTCACCGGCCTCGCGGCCGAAGGATCCTCCATCGCCCGCAAGTCGTGCCCCGCATTCGGGACGTAGATTAAGTTCTTCGGGCCTTTCAGATCGTTCCAATAGAGGTTCAGTGCGTCCTGCGTCCAGTAGGGATCGTTGGTGCCATTGATGATGAGCTTCGGCATGGTCAGCATTTCGCGGTAGACCCACGGATCGACCATCGCCCAGAGCAGTCGTGCCTCGCTCGTGTCGGGCAGCGGCAGCAGATTGCGGTCCTGATAGTCCTTGATCATCAAGCTGTAGCGGCCAAAACTCTTCAACTGATGCGGCATCTGCTCGCGCATGTTCAGGGAGTCGAAGACCATGGGTGCGATGGCTTTGACGCGCTTGTCACCAGTCGCCGCGGTCAGCCAGGATGTCCAGCCGCGTTTGGAAGCGCCGGTGATGATGAAGCCTGTCACTTCGGTTTTCCACTCCTGCTTTGCATACGCCTGCACGGCATCCATGCAACGCACGACGCTCTTGACCATGGGGAAGAGCAGCGGCCAAGTCGCATCTTTGGTTTCGAGGAACTTGATGAACGACTCCGCGATCAGGGCGTCTTCACGTTTGCCGTAGAGTGGCTGCTTCGGAATGCCGAACAGGAACACGACTGGCGACTGCGTTTTTTGCGCCAATGCGAGCCCGATGGCACTCATCGTCGGGCTCGCTTTGCCGCCGGTGTTGTAGAGCAACACAGTCGCGGTCGGCTTCACGTCCTTGGGGAGAATGATCTGGACATCGTGCTCCCAAAGCTCGCCCTGCCACTTCTGCGAGGTCAGGTGGATCCGGGCGATCGTGTTGCCGCTCTCGTTGATGACGGACTCGATTTTCCAGTTGCACGCGTCATCGACTTTCGCGACGTAGTCGCGCAGTTGCGAAGGTGGCGTCGGCGATTGGGCTCCCAACGAAGTGACCACGACGAGCAGATGCAGGCAACAGATTCGATACATGTTTTGTACTCAGCGGGTTGGGAGAATATATACGCACAGTGTTCACGCGACGCGGCGTCGGAGGTCACCTGCGAGGAATTCGTCGAGCATGTCCAGCGTGCGCTCGGTGGCACCCTGCTGCTCGGCGACCACTTGCCGGGCTGCAAAGCTCATCGCCTGACGCTTCACGGGATCGCTCAGAATGCGGGATACTTCGCTAGCAACTTCGTTAGCGTCCTGCACCATCACCGCTCCGCCGGCGTCGACCAGTCGGCGAGCCGCATCGCGAAAATTCCAGACGTGGGGCCCGAAGACCGTCGGCACGCCATAGCCTGCCGGTTCGATCATGCTCTGGCCACCGCGGCGACCATCAAGCGTGCCACCGACAAAACCAACTGACGCAAGCTCCCAGGCGGCACCCAGTTCGCCGACGCTGTCGAGCAGAATGACAGGTGGAAGTCGAGTCGGTTGTGCCTTGATGGCACTGCGTCGCAGGTACTGTACTCCTCTCGCATGGAGCAGGTCTGCAACCTCCTGAAATCGGTCGGGGTGCCGCGGCACGAGGATCAGGGTCAGGTCTTCGAACTCCTGCCGAAGCTGCACGAACGCCTCCAGGACAACCTTCTCTTCCGGCGCGTGGGTGCTGCCAGCAACCCAGCAGAGTCCACTCAATCCCAATAGCTCGCGGAGTGGATTATTGGGTCCCGCCGCTCGCATGGCGCCGTCGAACTTGATCGAACCGGTAGTCCGCACTCGACCCTGCGGGACACCCAAAGCAAGAAAACGATAGGTGTAATCCCGGCTTTGCGTGGCAATCAGGCTCACGCGGTTGAAGAGTAGCTTCCTCGCCAGTGCAGCAACGCGACGGTAGCGTGAGAAACTCCGCGGGCTCAGTCGCGCGTTGACGACGACAACGGGAATCTCCCTCTGCTGTGCGGCTTTCAGAAAATTGGGCCACATCTCCGCTTCCGCGACCACGACAAGATTCGGCTCAATGGTGTCCAGTGCCGTGCTGACGGCCCAGGTAAAATCGAGCGGCCAGACCACGACATTGTCAAAGTGCTTCCGTGCTTCCGCGAAGCCCGTGTCGGTTGTGCTCGAGACGACGATGCGATGCATGGGGTGCCGTTTTCGATAGGCGGCGACCAGAGTGGTCAGCAAGTGAATTTCGCCGACGCTGACGCCGTGAAACCAGACCGTGAGTCCACCGGACTTGGGGACGTCATTGCGGCCAGTGAGTTTGGCCCGGAGGTTCTGCCGGTAGCGACCTGTGCGCAATGAGCGCCGCAGGAGCCAAGGTGAAATTACCATCAGGACCGCGAAATACAGCAAGTTTAGCATGGGAGTCCTTCCCCGTTATTGCAATCGCCGCTTCCAATAGGCCTTCGACCGTTTGGTCTGACCGATCGCAATGATCAGCGGATGCCGTCCTCTAACTCGATAGACCATCAACAAAGGATACTTGTCGATTTTTACGAAGCGGTGGCGGCCATCATAGACTGGAAAGCTGTCGGGGAAGGCAACAATTCGATCGATGGCTTCCGAGACCTTGTGAATCAACCGTGTGGCATGCAAAGGTGACCGACGATGATACCAGCGCCATTCGCGCTCCAAGTCCAATTCGGCGGAGCGTGAGAGGTAGTCATCGGTCATGAAAGTGCCAGCAAGCGAGCTTTGACTTCCGACCAACTGACGAACTGTTCAATGCCGTCGTCGATGGCTTTCGTCCGGCGGGCAATTTCGTCGCGAAACTCCTGGTCAAACAGCCCATCGACACTGCCTTCGCATCCATCGAGGTTGCAAAGCAGTGCATTGATCACTTCGATCTGATCTTCTTCGCTGAGTGCTTCAGCGGCTGCGATCACCGTGTCCACCACAGTCATGGTCTTTCTCCGATTGAGCCACTTCCATACTACTTCACCTGCTCCATTTTCATGTGGCAGTTCTTGTACTTCTTGCCGCTGCCGCAGGGGCAGGGATCGTTGCGGCCGACTTTCGCGCCGACATTGCGGATCGTCTCGATCTTCTTCGGGGTCTCGCCGGTGTTCGTGGCGAGATCGGCCATCTGGGCTTGGGCGGCTTGGGCTCGCATCGCGCTCTGGGCCTGTTCGTGAATCGCAGTCGCACCGGCGAAATACGCGCTCTGCACGCTGTCTTCGTCCACATCCTCGACGCGGAACGCCATCTCGGCGACGCGCTCGTGAACACCGTCCCACATCGCATCAAAGGTTTTCATACCCTCGCGCTTGTAGACGATTTTGGGATCCTCCTGGCCGTAGCCGGCGAGGCCGACCGCGCTGCGGAGGTGGTCCATGCTGTGTAGATGGCTCTTCCATGCACCGTCAAGCTGATCGAGTAAGAGCCGCCGTTCGACGCTGTGCATCTCGGGTCGATACTTGAGATCGTAGGCATTGAGAATGCTGTCGCGAGCGGCTTTGCGGGTCATGCCAGTGAGCCGCGTCGGATCGAGTTCGAGTGCGAGTTCGCGGCGCGCCCACTCGACGAGTTCCTCGGTGTCGCCGGGTTCCGCGACATTGGCACCACTGAAAACATCATCTAGGTGAGCGTCGATTTCGGGATAGTCGGCCTTGGGCATCAATGTCGCACTCGCGGCTTCCAGCGCGGTTTTCACGACGCTCCGCGGCTCGGTGCGGAAGAGTTCCTCGTTCAGCGGTGCACCAGCAAAACGATGCGTCGCCCAGCCGTAAAGCTGCTCGCGATTGGGCCGTCGACCGGGGATGGTCTTGTCGGGCAGGTGCGCGATCAGACCGACCTGCACGGGGAACGCGATGTCTTTTTCGCGGTATGCTGCACGGACTTTCGCCTGCAGTGTGGCGGTGATTTCGCGGTTATCGCCGTCGAGGTCGTCAGCGGCTACTTCGATGCCGAAGGTGTTCTTCATCCATGCGGCGAGCTCCTCGCGGCCGTAGCTGCGGTCGAGAAAGCGGGCACCATCGGAGAGCACCGCTTCGTTGATCGTCTTCTCAGCAGCGGCTTGAAGATATTCGGGCATCGCATCGCGGCCCATGCGTTTCAGGTCGGTCCAGCCGTCGGTGACGCCGAAACGGTTGGCTGCGACATTGGCCAGTGCCTGCCACTTCCAGCCTTTCTCGTCCTCGTCGAGGCTTAGGTTTTCATCCATAGCCTCCTGGATCACCGTCGGCACGTTCTCCATAGCCCGATCGCGGGCGATCTGCTCGGCCTCTTCGAAGTTTGAGCCGCGAAAGTCCCTGGGATCGAATTCGACATTGAGTCGATTGCTGGCGTACTCCGTGAAGCTGTCGACGCCGTAGTCGTCGGCAGTGTAGCGGTCGACGGAGATCTCGATCTGCCCGTCGATCATATCGAGGATCATTGCACGGGGGTTGGCCCCGTCGAGGATCTGCTGCCGCATGCCATAAGTGCGTTTGCGCTGGAAGTCCATGACTTCGTCGTATTCGAGCAGGTTTTTGCGCTGCTCGAAGTGATACTCTTCGACTTTTTTCTGAGCCTTTTCGATCTGTCGGGAGAGCATGCCGCTTTCGATGGCTTCGCCGTCTTTGAGCCCGATGAGCGGGCTGTTCATCAGTCGCCGCATGCGTTCGCCGCCGAACATGCGCATTAGGCCATCTTCGAGAGACAGGTAGAATCGACTGGAGCCGGGATCGCCCTGGCGACCTGCTCGGCCACGCAACTGATTGTCAATGCGACGGCTTTCGTGACGCTCCGTCCCGACAATGTGCAGGCCACCAAGTTCGGCGATCTTGCGCCCCTCCGCTTTCATATTCTCCTTCGACTCGATCGCGTTGACTGTCTGCTTCCAGACGTCGTCGGGGACTTCGAGTCGCGTGGGATACATCGGACGCTCATCGTCGTTCTTGACGTGCTGCAGTTGTGCCCATGCGAGTGTCTCGGGGTTACCGCCGAGAATAATGTCGGTGCCGCGACCAGCCATGTTCGTGCTGATCGTCACTGCACCATGCCGACCGGCCTGAGCAACAATCTCCGCCTCACGAGCTACGTTCTCCGGCTTGGCGTTCAGCAGTTCGTGCTTGATGCCGCGACGCTTGAGCAGCGTCGAAAGGTGCTCGCTCTTGGCCACGTCGGTCGTGCCGATCAGCACAGGGCGGCCACTCTTGCTGACATCAACAATCTCTTCAACGACAGCGTTCCACTTGTCGTTCTCGCTCTTGAAGACGCTGTCGGGACTGTTGACGCGCTTCAGGGCGCGATTGGTGGGAATGGCAACGACATCGAGTTTGTAGATCTTCATGAACTCGGTCGCTTCGGTCATTGCAGTGCCGGTCATGCCGCCGAGCTTGCCGTAGAGCTTGAAGAAGTTCTGCAGCGTGATGGTGGCCATCGTCTGCGTTTCCTGCTTGATCTTGACCCCTTCGCGGCGGTGCTTGGCTTCGACGCTCTGATGCAACCCATCGCTCCACTGCCGCCCGAACATGGCCCGGCCGGTGCTCTCATCGATGATGATGATGCCGAGTTCGTTGTTTTCGCGAGGATCGGGGGCGATCATGTAGTTGCGGTCGCGCATGTAGAGGTGATGAGCCTTGAGCGCGTTATCGATGAGGTGCGGCCACTCCATGTTGCCGGCGGTGTAGAAGCTCTCGACGCCGGCGAGTTCTTCCGCTGTGCGGACACCGAGGTCTGTGAGGTGGGCAGTCCGCTCCTTCTCCTTGATTTCAAAATAGATGCCGCGAGGAATTTCTTTCTGCTTCTCAGGATCGAGCGTGCCGACCACGGGGAGGTTGTCCCCTTCGGTGCCGACGAGCGTGGACTTGCCGCTGGTTTTCATCTCCTGGCGAGCCTTGCGCTCAAGCTCCGTGAGCTTGCGGGCAATGTCGTCGGCCTGCTCGTAGTTACCCAAGTCGGTGTGTGCCGGGCCGCTGATGATCAACGGCGTGCGGGCTTCGTCGATCAGGATGTTGTCCACTTCATCGATGATCGCATAGTTGAGCGGAATCCGCTGGCACTGGCGGTAATAGCCATCGAACTTTTCATCGTCGTAGCGGGCCGGCTTCATGTTGTCGCGGAGATAGTCGAAGCCGAATTCGCTGTTGGTGCCATAGGTGATGTCGCACTCGTACGCCGCACGACGGGTGGCAGGATCGATGTCGCTCTGGATGTACGCGGCACTCAAGCCCAGCGCGTGATAGATCGGCAGCATCCATTCGCAGTCGCGGCGGGCGAGGTAGTCATTGACCGTGACGACATGCACACCGCGACCGGTCAAGGCATTCAGGTACGCCGGGAGCGTGGCAACGAGGGTTTTGCCTTCGCCCGTCACCATTTCGGCGATGTTGCCGCGGTGCAGTACGATGCCCCCGACGAGTTGCACGTCGTAGTGACGCATGTTCTTCGCACGCTTGGCGGCTTCGCGGCAGGCGGCGAACGCCTCGGGCAGCAGGTCTTCGAGCGTCTCACCTTTCGCCAGTCGCTCGCGATACTGCGGCGTCAACCCGGCGAGCGCTTCATCCGAAAGTGACTCCATCTGCGGTTCGAGCTTGTTGATGCGGTCCAGGATAGAACCGGGAAGCACCGTATGCGTCTCCGCGGCCTTGGGACGCATGTAGCCCACGCTCTTGACCACACGCTCGTTGGCCGAGCCGAAGAGACGGGTGACAAAGCCGAGCGAGCCTTCGATGAAATTGTTGAACTTGTCGCCGAGCTTTTCGACGATCCCGGCTTCGAGTTTCGTATCGGTCGGCATGTGCGCAGGCCTTCAGTGTGCTGGTGGTGCGAATCGCTAGTCTAGGCCGATGCCGCGAAAATGGTCAAGACAACCATCCGCGGTGTCGGAATTCGCCTTGGAAAGTGGACGCCGAGTGCTGCCAATCTCGTCAGAATGGAAAAAACTGCGAGCTGGAGGTCAGGGCAATGTCATGACGTTTGAGACACGCTTGCCGCCAAACGAGTATTGAATCCAGACCTCAATTGGTCCGCGACCGCTCAGTGAGCTCAGATCGAGTTTGACCTGAACCACATCAGTTCTTGGGGCTTCGTTTTTGAATCTCGCGCTACCCGTGCCATCGGGAGCAAAATATGCAATCTCGTATTTATCAGGTGACCAGTTCTCGATCGCACACTCGTATGCGACATTGATATCGGTGGCTTTTCCACCTTGCACACGTCGCACTGAGACGAGGCGGACCTTAAGGAGCTCACCAGGCAGCTCGTCCTTGGACACAGCTTCAACAGAAGTGGCCGTATTCGATGCGACAGATTCTTCCAAACGGATAGGATCCGGCGGCATCATGTTGCTTGCCGGTCCTGCTGCGGCATTGGGATCGACTCTCCTGCCAAACAACGCTGGATTGCTGAAATACAGGCCCGCACCCAGCAAGACGATCAGGCCTACTCCTGATGCGACGGCACCAAGATACTGACGGTTGTGCTTTTTCCGGGCACGACGCCGGGAATGAGTACGGTTGTACCTGCCACCGCTGTCATCTGAGAGTGTAAGATTGATCGGCATAAGCTGACATCGTTCGGGTAGTATCAAAATATAGCAGTTCTGCGGGATGTCAGCCATGATGGAAGTTGTCGAGGTGCCGAAGTTGCCTCCGCGGGCAGCAGAGAGCCACAAAGGAACCTTCGGCCGCGTGCTGGTGGTTGCGGGAAGCCTTGGGATGAGCGGGGCCGCAGTCTTGACGGGGACCGCTGTCATGCGGAGTGGAGCCGGCCTCGCAACAGTCGCGTGCCCGAACTCGATTCAATCGACCGTCACCGCCGGTTTCCCATGCTACACCACGCACGCTGTCGCCGAGGATCGCGACGGTCGCATCGCCGATGCGACATCACTTCTCGCACAGTCGTCGAGCTTCGACGTGCTGGCAATCGGACCCGGTCTTGGGCACGGGCCGAGCATCACGGACGTGGTGAACAGTTTGCTGCGTGTGGAGAAGCCCGTGGTCCTCGATGCCGATGGGCTCAACGCGATGTCGCCATGGGATTCGCGACGAGCCGCACCCACGGTGCTGACGCCACATCCGGGCGAGTTCGCACGGCTGACAGGCAAACCTGTTCCTGCAGATCGCACTGAGGCTGCCGGGGTATTCGCGGCAATCTTCGGCACTGTCGTCGTGCTCAAAGGTCACCGCACCGTCGTCAGCGATGGCCAACGATTCTTCATCAACACCACGGGAAACCCTGGCATGGCGACCGGCGGCAGCGGTGACGTGCTCACGGGGATCATCGCGGGACTGCTGGCTCAGAAGCTCAACGCCTTCGATGCCGCCGTGCTCGGTGTACACATGCACGGCCGTGCCGGTGACCTCGCCGCGGAATCCGTCGGACAGGTCAGCCTCACCGCGGTTGATATTCTCAATCACCTTCCCCACGCATTTCGCTAAAACGAATCCGATCCTAATCGAGTGCATTCATGCGGCAGATGTGCCCCTACTGCGGAAAACTGGTTGACCTGCCCGACGACGCAGCGGGCCGCGAAGTCCCCTGCCCTCTGTGTGCGAAATCGTTCGCGGTGCCGAGCAGCTACACGCCGAGCGTTGCGGAGGAGAAACCGGCTCCGCCGCCCGGGCTCGTGCCGCCAGCCGCGGCGACGCCTGAAGCCACGCTCGCCGGGGCTCTCAATGACGACGAATCTGCAATGACCTTTGACGGTCGCCTCGCAGGCTGGCTCGCACCGATCTCGCTGACCCTCACGCTGGTGAGTGCGCTCTTTTTCAGCTGGTGCGTCAGCTATCCCGGCGGGTATCGCGTCTTCAGTCAGTCGCCTATTCAGGCCCTCTTTGCCAGCTTCGACCAGAATCAGATCAGCAGCATGCAGGAGATGCAAAAAAGCATCATCGCCGTCATCTCCTGGAACTGGCTGATGCTGCCGTTTCTGCTGGCGTTGATTGTGGTGACAGTGCTGGCGTGGCTCGATCGCTTCTACCCCAAGCCGACGATTCTTTCGCTGCCGGCTCCGATCTTCTGGATGGTCAAGTTCCACACCATGCGGCACACGATCCTCATCGCACTCACCAGCTTTTGTCTGGTGCTGTGCCTCGTGCAGATCGTCCGCGGCTTCGGGCTCGAGTCTGCCATTCGCACTATCGCAACTCAAGCACACGCCGGGGATCGCGAAAAGGCTGACAACGCCATGAAGTCGCAAGTCGTCGACATTGCCGTCGGTCAGGAGATCGGCAAGTGGTGCCTCGGCGGCACGCTCGCCCGCAACCTCGCTGTGATCTTCCTAATTGTCGCCCTCGAGTCGCTGATCGTCCGCTGGTGGCTCGAATACCGCGGTCCGCTGCCCCCGCCGCGGCTTGTGCTGCAATACTGATTCCTCATCACCAAATTGGAGCATCGTCATGGACTGGGAAGGCAAAGCCGACGGCAGCGGTCGGGTACAGGACCGTCGTGGGATCCGCCCCGGCGTCGCCGTCGGCGGCGGTCTCGGATCACTCATCGTTCTCGGCCTGGTCTACTTCCTCGGCATGGATCCCCAGCAGGCCCAGCAACTCGGCAACATGGTCGGCGGTCGCATCCAGCAGAAGCAGGGCGATCAGAATGCCAAGCCGATTAATGACGAGAATCTGAAGTTCGCAGAAACGGTCATCGCGCTCACCGATGAGGTCTGGATCGATCAATTTCGAAAGATGGGACAAAGCTATCGCAAGCCGGAGATGGTCCTCTTCGCCGAAGCCGTGAACACCAAGTGCGGTCGGGCTCCGTCGAGCGTCGGCCCGTTTTATTGCCCCGCCGACAGCACGGTCTACCTCGATCCCACTTTCTTCAATACGCTCGAAAAAGAGCTCGGCGGCTCCAAAGCAAAGTTTTCACAGGCTTACGTGATCTCACACGAAGTCGGCCATCACGTGCAGAACCTCCTCGGCTACAACGAGCTGGTCGAGCGATTCCGTGCTCGCGAAGGGGAGAACTCAGGCATCCGTCTTGAATTGCAGGCCGACTACCTCGCTGGCGTCTGGGCGCACCACGCAGAGAAGAGCAAGCACATCGTGGAGCCGGGCGACGTGGAAAGTGCGATCACCACAGCCAAGAGCATCGGCGATGACGCGATTCAAAAGAAAACCCAAGGCTGGGTCTCGCCGGAGAAATTCAACCACGGCAAAGCCCAGCAACGGTTGAAATACTTCATGGAAGGGTTCCGGACCGGCGACGCCAGCAAAGCGGCATTAGAGCGGTTCTTCAATCCCAACGTGCGACCTCTGGACCTGTGACCAGACGAGCCGCGTGCGTCAGCGATCGGAGCCGGTCGCTGACGTTCGTGCCAAATTATGTGGTTTTTCCAACTCAGTCACCAAAGCCCGAATGAACGGCTCGGCGTCCGACACAATGCCGACCGTCTGCGTGCTGCCGCGGTCCATCAGCTTGGTCACGGTCGCCGGGTTGATGTCCACACACGCGACCTTAACGCTGGCGGGGAGCAGATTGCCGACAGCGATGCTGTGCAGCGTGGTCGCGACCATCAGGCAAAAACCGGTGCCGGGGACGTGCTTTCGCATTTCGCTCTGAGCGGCAATGGCATCGGTGAATACCTCGGGGAGCGGGCCGTCGTCGCGGATACTGCCGCAGAGTACGACTGGAATACCACGCTGATAGCACTCGAACATGATGCCTGATTTGATCACCCCGCTGTCGATCGCGGCCTTCGCTCCGCCGAGGCGACGGATGGTGTTGATGGTGCGGAGATGGTGTTCGTGGCCCTCGTCGGTCGGCACGCCCTCTTCGAGGCTGACGCCCAGACTGGTCCCATAGATGGACTGTTCCAGATCGTGCGTGGCGAGCGCATTGCCTGCGAAGAGGACATCGATGAACCCGTTGCGGATCATGCCAGCGACGAGTTCTGCGCCGCCGGTGTGAACGACAGCGGGCCCGAGCACTGCTATCACTTTCTCTCCGGCAGCGCGCGTGCGGCGGATGGCATTTGCCACCTCGCGCACACTCACCGCTTTCGGTCGCTCGCTACTCACGGGACTGGCCATGAATTCGAAGAGTTCGTGCTTGCGGTTTTCGGAATCGGGTGGCAGCACCCGTGTACCAAGGCGGCCAACGACGATGCGATCGCCCACAGCCACCGCGGTCATCGGGATGCAGCGGGCTGCGCCTTCGGGATCGACAAGCACACCGCAGTCCATTTCCTGATCTTCGACTTCAATCCATTCGCCGTGGAGTCGGACCTGGGTGCGGAAGTTGGTGCTGCAGTAGAAGCCATCGGGGAACGCGCCGCTGATGTCGGCCACGACCGTTGTGCAGTCGGTCGGGTTGGCAGCGACAGCGCCGTGCGGGTGGATTTCAGCAAGGATCCCATCGAGTTGGCGGGTGCTGTCGGCACTGATTTCGATGCGGGCGAAGCTGGTGTCGTCCTTGCGTTCGCCGAGCTTGAAGCTCACGACGTTGTAGCGGCCGCCGCGAACGAGGATGGCGTCGAGCACCTTGGGCAACAGCAGCGAATCGACGATGTGACCTTGCATTTCGACGTGTTCGACGACTTTTGTGCCCGACATAGTGAACCTCTGGCAGCAGGGAGAGTCGTTTATTGTAGGACTTGTCAGCCGCCGGGTTGCGAGCTAAAATTTGCGCCATGGTGGGTGTAGCTCAGTTGGTTAGAGCGCCAGATTGTGATTCTGGATGTCGCGGGTTCAAGTCCCGTCACTCACCCTGATGCAAAAGCCTCTGAAACCGCGAGCGGATTCAGAGGCTTTTTGCGTGACATGAGCACTTTCGTACTGTATTGTCAAAGCCAGGACTGAACCTCCAGTCCGCATTTCTCATTCATCGTGTTCGAGGTCGTCCTGCCATGTCACACGCGGATGCCTTTCTGATCGCGGCAGCCATCACTTTCGGTTGCACAGTTTGCGTGACCGCGTATGTGCATCGGCCGCTCAAGCGGTTGCTCCCCGAACTCTGCGGGACGCCGGAATACGGTGCGTTCTGGATGACCATTGTCGATGTGATCCTCTTGCTCACTTCGCTGACCGCACTTCTGCTGGGGCGTGCCAACGCTACGATGCACCCGACCTATGTGGGACTGGAAGTGGCGGACCTGCTCTGGGCACCGGCCGTGGGCCTGGTCGTTGCAGTATTTCTGATCGGAATGATTGTCGCGGTGCTCTCGAACAGTGAACCGACCTGGCAAGCCAAAGTCGTCAACAAAGAGCAAAGCCAAGATCTCAAGCGATTGCTGTCGAAGGTGGACAGTGTCCGTGCTCGCGAACTTGTGATTCGCGAGTCGGAAAACGGATGACGACTCAGGAGAGCGAGCTTTCGGCCCGAATGCGAGCGGCTTCTTTTTCCTTGTTCGTGCCAGGCAGATCTGTCTCTTCGCCAGTCTTCTGATATCCGAGACTCTTCAGAACCTCGAGCACTTCGCTCCAGGTGGGGAACGGGCGGCGATTTTCGCGCTTGTAGCGGTCCATCGCCTTCATGAAGACAGTCTCTTCGTCATCGTAGTCGCGTTCGCAGGTGGTGGGGTCGATGAGTCGGCGGCGCTCGCTGGTGCGGCGTTTCTCAGCCGCGTTCTGGGCTCGACGGCGGTCGGTCGCCACGGGAATGTTCCGCTTGCGACGCTCGTCCGGGATCGTGCTGGAATCGGGTTTGGGGTCCGCAGAAGTCATAGACAGTCTCGCAGCCAGGGGGAGCTACTTGAGGCCAACTGGCGAAAACGCGATTCTTTCCGCGTCCGACGCCTGCACGACCCCACGCCGCTCCAATCATACCCCCTTTTTGGGGAATCGGTCAAATTTACAAACGTTTTCAGAGAAGAATTTTCAGACCTCAGATTTCCCGCAGCCTGCCCGACCGTCAGAACCGATAACGAAAAGTGATGTCCCGCATTCCCGAACTGAACCTGATCCGACTTTTCACGTTTTACCTGGCACTGATGCTGGTGATCGGTCTCTACCGCCGTCGCAAGGTCTATCGCGATGTCGTGCTTCTGCTGGGTGGGTTTTTCCTGCGTCGCTGGCCCCGACTGCTGGGGCGGATGAACCGGCACCGCCGCGAGATTGTCAACTGGCCCACGCTCGGGCCGCTGGTCCTGGCACTCGGGCTGATGGGCCTGCAGATGACCGCCTCACGCATTCTCTTCCCGAAAGCCACGATCACGATCCGCGATCTCTCCCACCCGTGGTGGCAATGGGTGCTGACAATCGTCGCCGCCGTGCCGATGATCGCAGTCGATTTCTATTTCATCCTGCGGGTGGGCAGGTTCGATCACATGGAGACTGTGAAGTATTTCGATCAGGCCGAGACTTGGGCCGGCACACTCCGCTCCAAAGCCGTGCGAATGGCGACGTTCGGGCGTGTGAATCCCGATCGCATGGTCGATCAGCAAGTCCGCGACGGGATGAAACAGCTTGGCGGGACACTGACCTGGGTCATGTGGTGGGTCTCGACGCAGGTGACGCTTCGGCTCGTCTTCGGGCTAGTGCTCTGGAGCATGTGGGCAATCAATCGCTGACTGCTACATGAACGCCGGCTCTTTCGGATCGATGGCAATCACACCCTGAAACGACTGCAGGACTTCAATCACCTGATGGAAATCGTTGAAGTGCTCGAGGAACGGATCGTTGGTGTCGCTCCAGACCTCGACGCGACGCGTGCTGGCAGCGACTTCGGGATTGTCTTCAATACTTCCGAGCTTGATCGCCAGATTCGCGTGCTCTTCGACCAGTTCGGGCGAAGCGTTTTCCTGAAGCTGAAACTCCCAGTCGCTGCCCGCGAGCAGAATCCGATTGTTGTCGAGCGTCACGCTGGCGGCGGGGAACTTCTCCTGCAATCGCTCGCGTGCGGCGGCCATGCTGAAATCGGTGCCGGGCGTGAGCAGGCCGTAGGCGGTGTACATCAGCAAATCCCCGGAAGGAGGTTCAGGCCCGCACAATCCGCTCGCGGTGGCTCGTCACGGCTTTGGTGGCGTTGCGGGTATCGACCACTAACCGCGAGTGCTTCACGATCCACGCGTAATCGTATGCGGAATGGTTGGTCGCGATGAGTACGCAATCCTGAGCGGCGAGAAATTCTTCGCTGAGCGCCTCGCTCGCCATTTTCAGATGCGGATAGTGGCGCATACTTGGCAGCTTGGGGATGTGCGGATCATTGTAGGTCACGACGGCACCCTTTTTGAGCAGTAGATCCATGAGTTCGAAGCCGGGGCTCTCGCGGGGATCGTCCACGTCTTTCTTGTATGCCATGCCGAGGATGGTCACACGACTGCCCTTCACTGCCTTGCCCGCGTCGTTCAGTGCGTCAGTGATCTTCGTGATCACATACGCAGGCATCGCGGTGTTCACTTCGCCCGCCAGTTCAATGAACCGCGTGCTGCTGCCGTACTGCCGAGCAACCCAAGTGAGGTAAAACGGATCGATCGGGATGCAGTGCCCGCCGAGCCCGGGGCCGGGGTAAAACGCCTGAAAGCCGAACGGCTTGGTCTTCGCAGCGTCAATCACTTCCCACACGTCGATGCCCATGCGATCGTAGAGTACTTTGAGTTCGTTGACGAGTGCGATGTTGATGGCACGATAGGTGTTTTCGAGGATCTTGCAGGCTTCCGCCACTTCAGGCGTGCTCACCGGCACCACCTCCGGCACGATCGCGGAGTAGAGCGCACACGCCACCGCGGTCGAACCCTCATCGAGTCCACCGACCACTTTGGGGATCGACGCTACGGAGTGATCGGCGTTCCCGGGATCTTCCCGCTCGGGGCTGAAGGCGAGGAAGAAGTCGACGCCCGCGACAAGATCGGTCTTCTCGAGAATCGGCAGCACAACGTTTCGCGTCGTGGTCGGGTAGGTTGTACTCTCGAGCACGACCAGCTGCCCGGGTCGCAGTTGACCGGCAATGGCGTAGGCGGAGTTGGTCACGTATTGCAGATCGGGCTCGCGGGCATCGGTCAGTGGTGTGGGCACGCAGATCAGCACGGCGTCGACTTCGCCGAGTCGGTCAAAGCGGTCTGTAGCCTCAAAGCCCGCATCAACCATGCGAGCGATGTGTGCATCGGGGATCTGTGCGATGTACGAACGGCTTTCCGCGAGCTTACCAATCTTGAACGGATCGACGTCAAAACCCATCACACGAAACCCGGCAGTGCTGAAAGCCCGCGCCAGCGGCAGTCCCACATAGCCCAGCCCGATGATGCCCACGCGGGCCGTCTTCGATGTCAGTCGCTGCTTCAATTCCGCGATCGTGCTGCCGTCCATGGCTGCTCCGCTGAGAGATTCCCGCAGAGTTATCGCTTGACCGCAGCAGACCTGTCAACGCCGCCTTGTGTCCGACTACCTATTCCATCTGAAATGCGGCCTTGACCCCGGCATATGCTTCTGCACCGCGGGCGCGTTCGATCACGACGCCGATGCAGACTTCGCTGGTGTTGATCATCGCAATGTTGATTGTCTTCTCCGCGAGAGCCGCGAACATTCGCTGAGCCACGCCGGTGTGAGTCCGCATCCCGACGCCAAACACATAGAGCACGGCAATGTCGGAGTCGCCGACGACTTTGCAGGCCCTGTCGATCTCCTGCACGACGTCCTGCGTTTTCTTGAGAGCCCGTGTCAGATCCGATCGCGGCACGGTGAACGACAGCTCGGCCCGGCCCGGCTCCGTCAGGTTCTGCACAATCATGTCCACCAGAATGCCGCTGCTGGCCACCGCGTTGAACACCCGCGAGCAGCTGCCTGGACGGTCCGGCAAGTCGAAGATCGTGATCCGGCTCTGCTGCTCGTCCAGATCGACGCGGTCGATCAGCACATCCTCCATGCCGTCAAGCCGTGAGATCGAGGTCTCGCGGTCTGTGCTGGCGGCACTGATCGGCGTCGGCCGCAGACGGAAGGCACTCGCATCCCCGGCCCCCTTGCGGACCGCATTCAGGCCGAACGCCGCATGCACCGCCCGCAGCGCCTTGCGGCCGAGGATCGCTTTCCGCGATTCCTCGTGGATCTTCTTGATCTTTTCCTTTGGCAGATCCTCTAAATCAAGCTCAGGCTCCTCCACTTCCTCGATCAGCGCACTGATCTTGATGTCGCCCGTCGTGATCATGGTGAGATTGATGCCGGCGTCGGTGAGTGCTTGGAACATTTTCTCTGCCACGCCGGCGAGCTTCCGCATCCCGGCTCCGACCACCGAGACCTTGCTCACCTTCCCCGTCTCGCGGAGCGTTGCCCCCAACTCCCGGACGGTCTCTTCGAGCGTGCGAATCGTCTTCTCAAACTCCGTGCTGAGTACAGTGAAACCGATCGTGGCTTTGCCGCCGCTGCCGACGCTCTGCGCAATCATGTCCACGGCAATGTTCGCCTGAGCGAGCTTCGCGAAGATATTGCGGCTCACCCCCGGTCGGTCGGGCACGCCCTCAAGCACCACCCGCGATTCATCCACGGCCAGTGCTGCACCGCAGACGGGGAATTCGCTCATCCACTCCTCTTCCGGCACGACCAGCGTCCCGCTGGCATCAGAGCGGGCGTTTCGCACCATCAGGGGGACGTCGAACTTCTTGGCAAACTCGATCGATCGCGAGTGCATCACGCCTGCGCCCATGCTCGCCATCTCGAGCATTTCGTCGTAGCTGATCGCGTCCATTTTGCGGGCGTCGGGCACGAGTCGCGGATCGGTGGTGTAGACGCCGTCCACGTCGGTGTAGATGTCGCATCGGACTTCGCAGCCGGCTCGCTTCATGGCCGCGGCAATCGCCACGGCCGTGGTATCCGAGCCGCCGCGACCGAGTGTTGTGATGTCATACTGCTCATCCATCCCCTGAAAGCCGGCCAGCACGACGATGTGCCCACTGTCGAGGGCTGCCCGGATGCGCTCGGTGTCGATCTTCTTGATGCGGGCTTTCTGATGCGTGTTGTCCGTGACGAGGCCGATCTGCGGGCCCAGAAAGCTGATGGCTTTCTCGCCGAGTTCCTGAATCGCCATGGCGGTGAGTGCGATCGAGATTTGTTCCCCGGTGGCGAGGAGCATGTCCATTTCTCGGGCCGACGGGCTGGCCGAGATCTCTGCGGCTTTGGCGATCAGATCGTCGGTCGTGCCCCCCTGCGCGCTGACGACCACGATCACATCGTTGCCGCCGTTGGCATGCTTGGCGATGATGGCCTTGCGGGCGGCTTCCAGCACGCGTTCCGCACTCGCCACGGAGGAGCCGCCAAATTTCTGAACGACCAGCGCCACGGCACCATCTCCACAAAAGTATCATGTTACGACCCGGACGCGTCCACGACGGGTTTATTGCTGTGTGCGGCGTGAATGCTATAGTGACCGTACTGCCAACCGAGACACATCCCATGCTCCGAATTGCATTACTCTGCCTGCTCGCCGCGAATGTGCACGCCGACAACTGGCCCCAATGGCGCGGCCCGAAGAACGACGGGCACAGCAGCGAGGCCAAACTCCCGACGACTTGGAGTGCGGACAAGAACATCACATGGAAGATCCCACTGCCCGGCCCGGGATCGAGCACACCCTGCATCTGGGGCGACCGCATCTTTCTGACGGCCCAGACCGCCACTGAAGTGCTCCTGCTCTGCTACGACACCGCAGGCAAGGAACTCTGGCGCAAGCCGATGGGCACCGGCTCCTTCAAGACTATGCGCGACGAAGGCGGCAACCTCGCCAGTGCGTCCTGCTCCACCGATGGCGAACGCGTCTATGCCATGGTCGGGTCCGGCAAGCTCGCTGCGTACGACTTCGACGGCAAAGAACTCTGGAGCCTCAACACGCCCGAACAGCAGAGCAAGGGTCTACAGAAGTTCAACATACAGTTCGGTGCCCACTGGACCCCGGCGCTGCACAAAGGCGTGCTGTACGTCACGCTCCTCGACCGCAAGGCTCAGAACCTTCTCGCCGTCGACGCCAAAACCGGAGCCGTCAACTGGAAAGCCGAGCGCAAAAGCGACAGCCCGCCCGGCGTCGAAAGCCCGGATGTCTACGCGTCTCCGTTCATCTGGAGCAACGGCGATCAGGAACTGCTCATCGTCCACGGCAACGACTACTGCACCGCACACAAGCTCACCGATGGCAGCGAAGTCTGGCGCGTGACCGAAATCAATCCCAAAGCCAGCTACAACCGGCATTGGCGGGCCGTGTCGAGTCCGCTAGTGACGCCGGAACTGATCGTGGTACCGTCGTGCAAGAGCGGCGTGACCGTCGGCATCGATCCCAGCCTGGCGAAAGGCACCATCAATCCCGGCAACGCGGCTGAGAAATGGCGGCACGAAAAGAACACGCCCGATGTGCCGTCGCCAATTCTCGTCGACGGGCTGCTCTACATCATGAGTGAGAGGGGCACAATTTATTGCTATGAGGCCCAGAGCGGAAAGCCGATCTACAAGGAGAGCATCACAAACATGCGGCACCGGGCTAATCCGGTCTTTGCCGACGGCAAGCTCTACCTGCAGGGCCGCGATGGAGTGCTGGTCGTGGTCAAAGCCGGCCGCACGTTTGAGTTGCTCGCCAAGAACGAACTGCCCGACACGTTCACTGCGTCGCCAGCGATCTCGAACGGCGTGATCTATCTGCGCGGCTGGAAGGATCTTTACGCGATCAAATAAGAACACTCGCGGAACTCAGACGCGGCCCGGCATGAGCAATGCTCGCGCTCCGTGAACGATGGCGAGCAACCCCATCGCTGTCACCGCCCCGGTCAGGGCGACACCCACCGGGTTTGGAGACGGATGGATAAGACTGAAATAAAATCCTGCTGCGCCACCGCCACTGAGAGCAAGGCCCAGCAGGATAAAGACCGCCGCTGCCCATGCAGGAGTCGGCACGCGATAGCGGGTGCCGCATTCCTTGCACTTGCGGTCCTTGGCGAATGCAACCCAGCTTTCCGATTTGCACGGGCTATCAGCCTGTTGACCTATTGAGCTTTTAGGCTGTTGGTATTTCAAACTGCAAATCGATATCCCCCACACTGCGGGACCGTCTCGGCATCCCCGCCGCCGGAGCGGCGGGTCCACCAACTTTCGATCCCACAATTCCCGCG